>JAZSJP010000006.1:0-6280 GCA_045534395.1 Eubacteriales bacterium
AGGTCAGCGAACGACTATTGAGCATTGACGAGCTTGCAGAAGCTCTTGCCATCGGAACCTTGGAAGAAGCCTGGGGTTGCGGTACCGCCGCCGTGGTTTCTCCCATCGGCGAACTATGTTACAAAGATACCAAATACGTTATTAACGACGGTAAAATCGGCACCGTCACCCAACACCTGTATGACACCCTGACCGGAATCCAATGGGGTAAAGTCGAAGATACCTTCGGCTGGACTTGTCCTATTGACTGATTCAACCCCGGTATATTGTACCAACGGTCCCGGAGTCGGTGTAAGCCGACCCCGGGACTTTATACTTTATTGAGAAAATAACCTACGAACAAGTAAAATACAAGGAGAATATATTATGAAAAAAATCGTTATTTCAGACACGACCCTCTGCAAAGAAGGAAGTGTATACACGTTCAAAGAGAAGATTGAAATTGCCCGTCAACTAGAGCGCTTGAAGGTTGACGTCATTGAGCTTCCCGAAATTCAGAACGGAAAAACCGATATTCTACTTGTTCGTACTTTGTCGTCTTTTGTAAAAAATTCCATTCTCTCCGTTGCCGTCGGCGTGGGTGCCGACAGTTTGAAAAACGCGTTGCAGGCGTTGTCCGGCGCCTCCCGTCCTCGGATTCGGGTGGAAGTCCCCCTGTCTCCCGTGGGCATGGAATATCAGAGCCATAAAAAGCCCCCCAAGATGTTGGAATTTATTTCCGAAACCGTAGCCGCCGCCAAGGCTGCTTGTGCCGACGTGGAATTTTGCGCCGTGGACGCCACTCGTGCGGAACCGGAATTTTTGAAATCGGCGATCAAAGCCGCCGTTTCTTCCGGTGCTACCGGGATTGCCGTTTGCGACAGTGCCGCCGAAATGATGCCCGACGATTTTGCCGCCTTTGCCGCTGACGTTGTTTCCGTCTCTTCCGTTCCCGTCAGCGTTCGTTGTGACGACAAGAACGGTCTTGCCTGTGCTTCTGCCATTTTGGCAGTTCGCGCCGGAGCAGATTGCGTCAAAACTTGCGTGGAAGGCACCGGGGTGTCTTTGGAAATTTTTGCCGACATGGTGAAAAATTGCGGCAATACCTACGGCTTTTCTTCTTCCGTGCGCGTAACCGAATTGCACCGCATCGTTAATCAGATTTCCTGGATTGCCGGAAATTCCAAAAACGGAGGTGTTTCCATTCCCGTTTCTGCCGCCGCTGACGAATCCATTCGTCTTGATAAGAGTGACGATCAATCTGCCGTCAACGCCGCCGTCGTTAAATTGGGCTACGATCTGTCCGATGAAGACAGCGCTCGGGTCTACGAAGAATTTTTGCGGGTTGCCGATCGGAAAACCGTCGGTGCCAAGGAATTGGACGCCGTTGTCGCCAGCGTTGCGTTGCAGGTTCCCGCCTCTTATAAACTGAAAAGTTACGTCATCAACAACGGAAATATTATTTCTTCTTCCGCTCAGATCACTTTGGAGCGGGACGGAAAAGAGTTGCCCGGCATTTGTATCGGAGACGGCCCTATGGACGCCGCCTTCAAGGCCATTGAGCAGATTATCGGTCATCATTACGAATTGGACGATTTTCAGATTCAATCGGTTACGGAAGGAAAGGAAGCGATGGGTTCTGCCCTCGTAAAACTTCGTTCCAACGGAAAGCTCTATTCGGGCAACGGCATTTCCACCGATATTGTCGGCGCCGGAATCCGTGCTTATATCAACGCCGTCAATAAGATTGTTTACGAGGAGGTCTGAGAATGAAATTGTCCTTTTCCACCCGCGGGTGGCATGATAATACGTTTGAAGAATTTTGCGATATTGCCGTAGACTTGTCCTTCGGCGGTATCGAATTACACAATATCAACAACCGTCTTTTTACCGACCGAGACGGCGCTTTTCACGACTACGCCGCCGCCGCGACTCTCCGTCGGTTGTACGAGAAAAAATTGCAGATTCCCTGTATTGACACTCTCTGCGACCTTTCTGCCCCCGACGGGGAAGAGGTTGCTTTGAACGAGATTCGCCGTTGCATTGCCATTGCCGCAAATCTCCATATTCCCAACGTTCGTCTGAAGGCCACCGCCGCCGAGGAATCTGCATTGGACGGTATTGCCCAACGCATTGCCAAGGTTCTGCCTGAGGCAGAGGAGAAGGGAATTACCCTTTTGCTGGAAACTTCCGGAATTTTTTCCAAGACCGCCCTTTTGCGGGAAATGCTCAATCGCTTTGCATGTGATAACCTCGCCGCCCTGTGGAATCTGTCCGCCGCCTATTTTGACGGGGGAGAATCTCCCGAAGAGATCATTCAGAATTTGGGCGCTTACATGAAGCACGTCCAATTCAGCGACGGGGTGAGGACCGAAAAGGGAATTGAATACCGTCTGGCGGGAGAAGGGGAACTGCCTGTTTCCGAAATGATGCTGGCGCTCCGTTCCGTCAACTACGACGGCTTTATTTCCTTGGTTTGGGATCCCAAATGGTTGCCCGAATTGGACGATATGGAAATTATCTTTACCCAATTTGTCAATTACATGAAGCAGTACAACGATACTTCCCGCAACGAGAAGACCTTGTACTATAACCGGGCACGCACGGGGAAATTTATCTGGAAAAAAGATCTTTTGATCGACCTGACCTTCTCCCAAGTTCTCGATCGCATGGTGGAAGAATTCCCCGATCAGTACGCCTTTAAATATACGACTTTGGACTATACCCGCACGTACAGCGAATTCCGTGACGACGTGGATACCTTCGCCCGTTCTTTGATCTCCATGGGAGTCAAAGCCGGACATCACGTTGCCGTTTGGTGTTCCAACGTGCCCCAATGGTATATCGCATTTTGGGCAACGGTCAAAATCGGCGCCGTTTTGGTAACGGTCAATACCGCCTATAAAATTGCCGAGGTGGAATATCTGTTGCGGCAGTCCGATACCCATACGTTGATTCTGACCGAGGGCGGAAAAGACAACCATTACGGTGAGATTATCGGTCAGTTGTGTCCCGAATTGGAGATCTTGAAGGTAGGAGATCCCTTACACGCCCATCGGTTGCCTTTTTTGCGCAACGTTATTACCGTGGGCTTCCGTCAAAAGGGGTGCATGACCTGGGAAGACGCTCTTGCAAGGGCGCCTCAGGTTGCCGTGGAAGAAGTGTACCGCATGGCGGCACAGGTGGATAAAGACGACGTTTGCAATATGCAATATACGTCCGGAACCACCGGATTTCCCAAGGGTGTCATGCTGACCCATTACAACGTAGTCAACAACGGAAAATACATCGGGGATCACATGGATCTTTCTACCGCCGACCGCATGATGATTCAGGTTCCCATGTTCCATTGCTTCGGTATGGTTCTGTCGATGACGGCGTCCATGACCCACGGAACCACCATGTATCCCTTGCCCTATTTCTCGCCCAAACCGGCGTTGGCGTGCGTTCATAACGAACATATTACCGCCTTTAACGGCGTTCCCACCATGTTTATTGCCATGATGCAACACGAAGATTTCAAGAAGACTGATTTTTCGTACATGCGCATCGGAATTATGGCGGGTTCCAACTGCCCTGCCGATTTGATGAAACAGGCAACTCAGCCCGACAATATGAATATGAAAGAGATCGTTTCGGTCTACGGTCAGACCGAGGCGTCTCCCGGTTGCACCATGTCCAGCTATTACGATTCCTTGACCGTGCGTACCGAGACGGTGGGTTCCGCTTTTGCCAACGTGGAATGTAAGATTATTGATCCCGAAACGGGAGAAGATTGCCCCGACGGTGTCAACGGTGAGTTCGTGGCTCGCGGTTATAATATCATGAAAGGATATTATAAAATGCCCAAGGCTACCACCGCCGCCATCGACAAGGACGGCTGGTTGCATACGGGAGACTTGGCGTGCCGCACTCCCGAAGGAAATTACAATATTACCGGTCGTTTGAAGGATATGATCATTCGCGGCGGGGAAAATATTTATCCCAAGGAAATCGAAGAATTTATTTATACCCACCCCAAGGTTCGGGACGTGCAGGTTATCGGCGTTCCCGACAAGCAGAACGGGGAAGAAATTATGGCTTGCATCATCTTGAAAGAAGGGGAGACCATGACTTCCGACGAGATGAAGGCTTATATCAACGCCAACATGGCGCGGCACAAGGTTCCTCGTTACGTGGACTTTGTGGACAAATTCCCCATGAATGCCGCCGGCAAAATTCTGAAGTACAAAATGAGAGAAGACGCGGTGGAAAAATTGGGGCTGAAGAAGGATTGACCCATGGTAAACGGAAGTTTTGTCATTGACGCCCATTGTCATATTTATCCCGAAAAAATCGCCGCACGAGCCGTTGCCGGCACCGATGCCTTTTACGGCACCACCGCCCGTTGCCCTCAAGGCACCGTAAACGAGTTGCTGGAAGTGGGCGCAAAGGCGGGAACCGACCATTTCATCGTGCAATCCGTTGCCACGACTCCCAAGCAAGTGCGTTCTATCAACGAATTTATCGCATCTTCTGTGGAATGCGCCGGGGGAACGCTGACGGGTCTTGGTACCATGCACCCGGAATGTGAAGATATCCCCGGAGAGATTGCCCATCTGAAGGAATTGGGATTGAAGGGAATCAAGATTCACCCCGATATTCAGGCGCGTCCCTTGGACCACCCGGGATTTTTGGAAATGTACGCTTGCTGTGAAGCAGAAGGCTTGCCCGTTTTGATGCACACGGGAGATTATCGGTACGATTATTCCAATCCCAACCGGTTGATTCCCGTGTTGGAGCGGTTTCCCAATTTGACGGTCATCGGCGCTCACTTCGGGGGTTGGTCGATTTGGGAAGAAGCCACGGAACAAATGGCGAAATACCAAAACCTCTACGTGGACTGTTCTTCCAGCCTTCCTTTTATGAAGCACCCGGAAATCGCGGTAGAATTGATTCACAAATACGGTGTACATCGGGTCTTATACGGCACCGACTTCCCCATGTGGTCTCCCGTGGAAGAGTTGGAACACTTCTTGGCGCTCAATCTCACCGACGACGAGCGTCAACAGATTTTTTGGAAAAACGCCAAGAAACTCTTTGCCCTTCCCGATTCGATTTTCCAAACCGAAATGGTTTAAAAAGAGAGCAATATTCTTCTTTCTTTTCAGGAGAAACGAAAGAAGAAACAAGAAAGAAAAGCCAAAAACTCCGCCCAAACCCTTGGGCGGAGTGGTTTATTTATATTGAAAAATATTTCCGACGCAAAAAAATTGCGTCGGATGTTGCTTTTCTTCTTTTCTTGAAAAGAAGAAAAAGAATACTCACGTCACTTCGTCATCTTTTCTTGTTTGACTTTTTTGTCGATGACGTGGCGGGACGCCAATTCGTCGTGAATCTCTTCCAAAGAAATTCCCATTTCAATCATCATCACCATGACGTGGTAGGTCAAGTCGGCGATTTCGTAAATGGTTTCTTTTTTGTCGTCAGCCTTGCCGGCAATGATGACTTCGGTGCATTCTTCCCCGACTTTTTTCAGAATCTTGTCAATGCCCTTTTCAAAGAGGTAGGTGGTGTACGACCCTTCCTTCTTCTCGGTCTTTCGTCCCTCGATTAAGGTCATGAGGGATTGCAGCGAAAAGGCTTGCCTCTCGTCGCTTTCATAGATGGGATTGTGGAAACAAGATTCTTCTCCCAAATGACAGGCGGGGCCGTCTTTTTCCACCAAAACCGTCAGGGCGTCTTTGTCGCAATCGGCGGTAATGGAAACGATATGCTGATAATTTCCCGAAGTTTCGCCCTTTCTCCAAAGTTCCTTGCGAGAGCGGGACCAGAAGCAGGTTTTCCCTTCTTTCATGCTGATTTCAAGGCTCTCCTTGTTCATGTAAGCCAGGGTCAGCACGTCTTTGGTCTTCGCGTCCACTACAATGGCGGGAATCAGACCGTTTTCATCAAATTTCAGTTGGTTGATATCAATCATGGTTTTATCTCCTTACAGGAATCCCCTGTTTGTATAATTCGTCTTTCAAGTCGGCAATGGCAACTTCTCCGAAATGGAAAATGGAAGCCGCCAATCCGGCGTCAATGGTGGGAATGGCGCGGAACAGTTGGGTGAAATGGTTGATATTCCCCGCACCCCCCGAAGCAATAATTGGCACGTTGACGGCGTTGGAGACCGCCTGAAGCATCTCGATGTCAAAGCCCTGTTTTACGCCGTCGGTATCAATGGAGTTGACCACCACTTCTCCCGCTCCGGCATCGACGCCTCGGCGAATCCATTCAATGGCTTCCATGCCGGTGTTTTCTCTTCCGCCTTTGGCAA
>JAZSJP010000150.1:0-7380 GCA_045534395.1 Eubacteriales bacterium
CAGGCAGGTCTTGTGGACGCCGGCGGTCGGGGTCTTGTGGTTATTTTTGAAGGTATGGTGGGATATCTGCAGGGAAATCCCGTTGTCCTTTTGGATGCAAGCGAATCAGAGAGAGAAGAACCCGCTTCTGCCTTTGAACAGTTCAATACCGAGGATATCGTCTATCCTTACTGCACCGAATGTATCGTCGGAAAAGCCGATGCTTATTTGGGTGAGGGCAAAGCAGAAAAGCTTCATAAATTTGTTTTGGATGCCGGAGACAGTGCCGTTTTCGTAGACGATACCGACATTATCAAACTGCACGTTCATACTTCCGATCCCGGTAAGGTCTTGTCGGAAGCTTTGAAGTTCGGATCGCTTCTTACGGTGAAGATCGAAAACATGAAGGAACAGCATTCCGCCCTTTCTTCCGGTGCGGCAAAAGACGTTCCCGTCCAAGAAGAGGCTCCCACAGAAGATGAAATTACCGACGCCAAACCCGAAAAGAAATACGGCTTTGTAGCCGTTGCTTCCGGGGAAGGCATGGTTTCGGTCTTCCAAGATTTGGGCGCTGACCAAATGGTTATCGGCGGTCAAACCATGAACCCCTCTACGGAGGATATGCTGAAAGCAATTCGCATGACTCCCGCGGAAAACGTTATTGTTTTGCCCAATAACAGCAATATTTATATGGTAGCGGCACAGGCTGCTCTCTTGGTGGAAGATAAGCACGTGGAAGTGCTTCGCTCTGTATCGCTTCCTCAGGGTATCAGCGCTATGTTGGCATTTAATCCCGACGGCGAAGTAGAAGAAAACGTTACTGCCATGAAGGAAGCTATGGCAGCGGTTTCGTCTCTTTCCATGACCTTTGCCGCTCACGACTCCACCTTCGATAATCGTGAGATTAAAGAAAACCAAATTCTCGGTTTGGTGGAAAATAAGGTTCGTTACGTAACCGACAGTCGTGAAGAGTGTATGGAAAATCTCTGCGACGACATTAGGGACGCTTGCGTAATTACCCTGTTCTATGGCGAAGGCGTTTCCGAATCCGAAGCGGAAGCCATGCAAGATATTATGCAGAAAAAACTTGGTAGCGACGTTGATATTATGCTTGTCAACGGCGGTCAACCTGTGTATTACTTTATTATTTCTGCCGAATAAGGCAAAAGGAATGAATATGTCACAACGTCGTTATGCGGCAGTGGGCGGACAGGCAGTGATGGAGGGGATTATGATGAAATCCCCTCTTCGTTCCGTCCTTGCGGTTCGTACACCCAACGGAGAAGTTGTTACCGAGGAAATGGCAACCTCTTCCGTGCGGGAAAAATATAAGATTTTTCGCGTTCCCATTCTTCGTGGATGCGTTGCTTTTGTAGAAAGCATGATTGTGGGATATAAATCCCTCATGCGCTCTGCGGAATTGGCGGGTCTGGAAGAGGAAACGGAGGGAAAGAAGTGGGTCTCCGTCTTGGTGACTTCTCTTTCTCTGGTGTTGGGTGTTGCCCTCGCTATGGCTTTGTTTCTGCTGTTGCCTCAATGGCTCGGAAAGTTGATTACCACCTGGCTTCCCGAAGCCCGTGCTTTGCGTATTTTAATTGAGGGTATTTTACGTATCATCATTTTTATCTGCTATATTTTAGCAACGTCGCTGATGAAGGAAATGAAAGACGTTTACCGCTATCACGGTGCTGAACATAAAACCATTTTTGCCGTAGAGGCCGGAGAAGAATTGACGGTGGAAAATATCCGCAAAATGTCTCGGTGCCACCCCCGTTGCGGAACCAGCTTTATTTTCTTGGTTCTCTTGTTCTCCATTTTGTTCTTTACGTTGCTCCACGCCTTTGTTCTTCCCGAGAGTATTGAAGGAATTTCCCGCCTTTTGGTTCACTTGGCGTTTCTGCCCTTGGTTGCGGGTTGTACCTTTGAGATTCAGCAATGGACGGGACGGAAGGATAATTGGTTTACCAAAATTATTTCCGCTCCGGGCAAGGGGCTTCAGCGTATTACCACCGCAGAACCCACCGACGCCCAGATCGAAGTTGCTATCATCGCCGTCAATGCGGCTCTTACCAACGAAAACGGCGAAGTCGATTACTCCGCCGCATTTCCCCAAAAATCCAAATGAGTTATTGGTTTGAGTTGGAAACTCGCCTGTCGGATTGTTCTGCCGATGCGCCCCGGGAACTGTCTCTTATGGCAGAGTTTGTCATGGGAATAAAATCTCATGAATTTTTTCTTCAGCGGTTGACAAAATCATTGCCCGATCCCTCGGAACAGGATAAAAAAACTCTTTGTAAGATGGTTGAATCCCGTCTTGCCGGGGAACCCTTACAGTATTTACTCGGGACTGCTGATTTTTACGGCAGATCCTTTTCTGTAGCGCCGGGTGTCTTAATTCCTCGCTTTGATACGGAAATTTTAGTGGACACCGCGCTTTCTTTGGTTTCTCAAGGGGATTCTGTTCTTGATCTTTGTGCCGGAAGCGGTTGTATCGGGCTGACTTTGGGTGCGGAAAAACATCTTTCGGTTACGGCGGTGGAGAAATACGACGATGCCTTTGCGATTCTTCAACTGAATTCGCAACGGATTTATCCTGCCGCTCGGTTGGTTCAAGGGGATATTTTTTCCTACGAGCCGGACAAAACCTATGATATCATCGTCTCTAATCCGCCGTATATCCCCACAAGCGACTTGCAAACCCTTTTTCCCGAAGTCCAAAAAGAACCGACGACGGCGTTGGACGGGGGAGACGACGGTTTGAATTTTTACCGTGCCATTATCGCGCGATATGCTTCCCATCTTAGAGATGGCGGATATCTGCTTTTTGAGTGCGGCATCGGTCAGGCGTTTGCCATCGAGCAAATGCTTCTTTCTTCCGGTTTTTCTCAACCCATACGCGTGTCGGATTACGGTGGAGTAGTTCGTGTTGTCGGCGCAAAAAAATAAAGGAGGAGTCCCATGTCTGAATTGCAAATCGGTGTTTTTGATTCCGGTCTCGGCGGATTGACAGCCGTTCGGGAATTGATGCAGATTCTTCCCGGGGAAAGTATTGTCTATTTCGGCGACACCGCTCGGGTGCCCTACGGAACCCGTTCTCGTCAGACTATTCGCCAATTTGCCGCACAAGATCTTCGTTTTTTGCTTCAACAGGATCTGAAAGCGGTTTTGGTCGCTTGCGGAACCGTCTCTTCGGTGGCTCTTCCCGATCTTCAGAACATGACGGATATTCCCGTCGTCGGCGTGGTTTCTCCCACGGCAAAAGCCGCTTGCAACGCCACGAAAAATAAGAAAATCGGAATTCTCGGAACTTCCGCAACGATCAAAAGCGGATCCTATCAGTCGGCTATTTCCGAGATCGATTCCGAAATTTCCGTCACAGCCGTGTCTTGTCCCCTCTTCGTTCCTTTGGTGGAAAACGGTTATTTGGACGGCAAAATCACCGAACTTGCGGCACAGGAATATATCAAGCCTTTGCAAGATGCCGGCGTCGATACGGTCATTCTCGGTTGTACACATTATCCTTTGCTGAAACCGGTATTAAGCCGATTGTTTGGGGCGGGGGTTTCCCTCATTGACTCCGGACGTGAGGCGGCGTTGGTTTTGGCGGATATTTTACGCCAATCGGGTCAATTATCTTCCCAAAAGGAGGGAACACGTCGCTATTTTGTCAGTGACGAAGTCAGCAACTTTTCAAATATCGCCGGTATGTTTTTGGATCGGCGCATAGACGGTCAAGTGGAAAAAGTCACCATTTGAACCACGTGAGAGGAAATTATGAAAACAGCCATTATTCGTATGGATACCACTCGGGACGGAAAACCCTTTTCCGACCTGTTCACCTACGGCACGTTTTGTCAAGAGAAAGATGGATACGTGGTGGAGTTTAACGGAGAAAAGATTCTCTCCGAAATCGGCGACCACGTTAAATTTTATATTAAAAATAAGGATCACGTCCGTCTTCAGGCAGACAACGGTCAGGATTCGGTGCTCTTCGATTTTCGCAGGGGTCCTACCGTGGAGTGTCTGTCCGATAATCGCATGATGAATATCCACGTCACCACCCGAGAAATTTCTTCCAATATGGACGAAAACGGGGGAGAATTGAACCTGAAATACACCATGTCTTTTCACCATATGCTTTCCAGTGAAACCGACATTCACCTGGAAGCACGGGTCGTTTCCGAATGAGCCGCGAAGCCTTCATGTGCCGTGCCATAGCCTGTGCAAAAAAGGCGGCGGCGCTGGGAGAAATTCCCGTAGGTGCCGTTGTGGTTTTGGACGGAAACGTCATTTCTACCGGCTACAATCGGCGGGAAAAAGACCAAAACGCTCTGCTTCATGCCGAAATGGTTGCCATTGATCGCGCTTGCAAAAAAATCGGCTCCTGGCGCCTTTCCGAATGCGATCTTTACGTTACCTTAGAACCTTGTCCCATGTGTACCGGTGCCATTATCAATGCACGGATCCGTCGGGTTTTTATCGGAACCATGGATCCAAAGGCCGGCTGTATGGGAAGTGTTTGCGATTTAACCAAATATCCTTTTAACCATCAGCCTGAAGTGATCTGCGGCGTCTCGGAAGAGGCGTGTCGGACGCTTTTGATTGATTTTTTTAGAGACCTGAGAAGTGCGAAAAAAATACCGCAAAAAACGGTTTCTTTTCGCCCCTTTCTCCACAATGATATTCCGGTCTTGAAGCAATATCTGTATGCTTCCCGCTCTCAGAAAAGCATTGCGTCTCTGGTAGATCAATGGAATCAAGACCGTTCGTCCCTTTCCTTTGCCGTCACCGACGGAGAGAGATGCGTTGGATACGTTCGTCTGACGGAAGAAGAAAAAGACCTTGCTCTTCTTGATTTATATATTTTTTCTGATTTTCGAGGAAAAACCTACGGAACGCAATCCCTTCAAATGCTTCTTTCTCTATCCAAAGAAAAGGGCTTTTCTTCCGCGTTGGTGCACGGACAAAAAAATTCCGTTCCCGCTCTTCGACTTCTGCGTTCTGCCGGATTTTCCCAATGCGGGGAAGATTTTATCTATGTTCTGAATTGATCTCCCAAAGGACTTTTTATGGAATTCAACGTCAATCGCGTAAAATACGCTTGTTATACCGTAAATATCATGATGGCGGCGGTGGGAACTCTTTCCCCGATTCTTTTTGTCACCTTTCATGAGAAATACGGTATTTCTTATTCTTTGTTGGGACTTTTGGTCTTAGTTAATTTTTGTACACAGTTGGGAATAGATTTGATTTTCTCATTTTTTTCCCACAAATTCAATATTCCGAAGACCGTTAAAACCATTCCCCTCATTGCTATGGCGGGAATGATTCTCTACGCTCTGTCGCCCATTTTGTTTCCCAACGTCGTTTACGTCGGTTTGGTGAGCGGAACCGTCATTTTTTCAGCCGCTTCCGGACTTGCCGAAGTCTTGATCAGTCCCACTGTTGCCGCACTTCCCTTGCCCGATCCCGATCGTGAAATGAGCCGTCTCCATTCCGTTTTTGCGTGGGGTGTCGTGGGAGTCGTCTTAGCCAGCACCTTCTATTTGCGTTGTTTCGGCGTCGATGCTTGGCAGGGAATCCCCCTTCTTTTTTCTTTGATTCCTTTCTTTTCTGCATTACTCTTTTTTCGCACGTATATCCCTTCGATGCAGACGCCCGAAAAAACGTCCGGAGCCTTTCTGTTGCTGAAAAATAAAGGCGTATGGTGTTCCGTATTTGCCATTTTTTTGGGTGGTGCTTCTGAATGCACCATGTCTCAATGGGCGTCGAGTTATTTGGAACAAGCCTTAAATATCCCCAAAGTATGGGGCGATATTTTCGGCGTTGCCCTCTTTGCGGTCTTCCTCGGAATCGGACGAACTCTTTATTCAAAAATCGGGAAAAATATTGAAAAAGTCCTCGTGTTTTCTTGTGTTGGTGCAACGGTTTGTTATCTACTCGCCGCCCTTTCTCCCTATCCCGTCTTGGGGTTGTTTGCCTGTGCCTTCACCGGCTTTACCACTGCCATGCTTTGGCCGGGAAACCTTATCGTCGCTTCGGAACGATTTCCTGCCGGAGGTGTCTTTATTTATGCCATGATGGCGGCAGGCGGCGATATGGGGGCTTCTGTTGCACCTCAGTTGGTGGGTATCGTGACCGATACCGTCGCACAAGTGCCTTTTTTCTCAGATCTTGCCCTTCAATGGAGTCTTTCACCCGAACAGTTGGGCATGAAATTAGGACTTTTGGTCGGCACGCTTTTTCCCATTGCCGGAATTTTCCTTCATCTGCGCCTTTACCGTACCCGAAAACGCTCTTAGCTTACTGCAAAAAAAGGTTCTGTATACCGTCGTATACAGAACCTCTTTATTGTGTAAAGACTTAATTATTCAGCGTCTTCGTCCTTCTTATGAGAAAGAACCAAGTTGACGATGATACCCAAAATCAAGGCACATGCAATAGAAGTCAGGGTGACTTTACCGATTGCCATTGCCGTTCCTCCGATACCGGTAATCAAGATCACTGCGGCAACGAACAGATTCTTGTTCTGATTCAGGTCAACCTTTTGGAACATTTTCAAACCGGAGCAGGCAATAAAGCCGTAGAGAGTAATGCAAACGCCGCCCATGACGCAACCGGGAATGGAATCCAGGAATGCAACGAAGGGGGAGATGAAGGAAACCAGAATGGCAAAGATTGCCGTTACGGTGATGGTAACTACGGAAGCATTGCGGGTAATGGCAACACAACCTACCGATTCGCCGTAAGTGGTGTTGGGGCAGCCGCCGAAGATTGCACCGGCAAAGGAGCCGATACCGTCACCCAAAAGGGTACGGTGCAGACCGGGTTCTTCCAACAGATCGCTTTCGATGATGCTGGAAAGGTTTTTGTGGTCGGCAATATGTTCTGCAAATACGACGAAAGCTACGGGAACGTAGGCAACGGCGATGGTTGCAAGATAGGTGAGATCGAATTCTTTGACGCCCTTAATGGCTTCCATAAAGGTGAAATCGGGAACCGCCAAGAAGGTTTCCAAATTTACGCCGTTGGCAACCAAAGCTTCGAAAGGAGCAAAATCAAGGATTCTCAAAGCGTCGTTTCCGGTGGCAATTCCGATGACGGTGAAGATCAACGCCACGGCGTAACCGGAAAGAATACCGATGATAAAGGGAATCAAAGAAACCATCTTTTTCCCGTAGGTGGAGCAGATAACTACCACAAAGAGGGTAACGATAGCACAGATGAAGGATACCCAAAGATTGGTAGACATAATGAAAGCACCGTTGGCATCTTGGGGACCGTAAGAAAATACGTCCTTAATTGCCGCGCCTGCCAAGGAAAGACCGATCAGGGCGACGGTGGGGCCGATGACCACGGGGGGCATCAATTTGTTGATCCACTTTACCCCGGCAAATTTAA
>JAZSJP010000085.1:0-7248 GCA_045534395.1 Eubacteriales bacterium
ACGATAACGAGACCTCCGATAGTAACCATAAGCGCCTGTTCCGAGCGATCGGACTTGGTTAATATCAGATTTAAAACCGCAACGATAATTCCGACGGCGGCAATTTGAAATAAAATCTCCGTATTCATTTGCCCTCCGCTATAACAACATTAGTACCAACACCGCACCCAAAGAACAACCCAAAACCACTGCCGATTTTCCGTTTTTGCCGATGGAGTCCCGAACCCGCTCTTCCGATTCGGAGAAAGCGGATTGAGCAAGGGATAAACACCCTTCCTGCTCGGAGACGTCTCCTTGACCGAGAGAGAAAAACAGTCGGTCTGTAGCGCGCCATTCCTCTTCCGTAAAGAACATTTCGCCTTTACAGGAACGTTTTGCATTCTCGTATGACTGAAGAATATCAAAAGGGGCGGAAAAATCCATTTCCCGAAGAATCGGTAAACTGTTTAGAGTTTGCGTTTCCTTCAAAAGAGCATTTAAGGGAGCGTGAGAAAGACGAATTTCACGGTGTAAAAATTGGATTAACTCCCGCATTTGCATCACCTGATTCCGTCTTGCAATCAGATCAAATAAGTAGATTACGCCGCATCCCGCGCAAAGGAGAAATATCAGCGTCAACATCAGAAATTTTAACACGTAACTCTTCCCTTTCCACAATTTGTTCCACCGTACCCACCGGATCCCGGCTTAAAAATACGGCAACGTCGATTCCGCCCGCAAAAAACAAGTCTCGCACCGGCGGACGCTGAAGAAATTCCTCTACGGAATAGGCATGGGCAGAGACCACCAAAGAAACGCCGCCGTGCAAACCGTTCATCATAGCGGAAACTTCTGAGGTATCTCCCACTTCATCGCAGACCACGACCCGGGGAGACAAGGTGCGCAAAGCTTGTAAAATCCCCATTGCCTTAGGGTACCCCCGAAGGACGTCACACCCCGGGGGAACCGGTCGAGATTGAGGGAATAACTCTTCCCTTTCGTCGATCACCGAAACCTGAACCTTTTGCGACAATGCTTTTGCCACGGAGCGCAACACTGTGGTTTTTCCGCTGCAAGGCGGCCCCAAAAGCAACAAATTTCGAATGCGGTCTTTCTGTAATATTTGAGGAAGGAGCATATCGAGACAGACGTCGTACTCCCGGGCAATGCGAAAGGAAAGCCCGCAGATATCCCTCATTCCTTCGACTCGACCGTCTTCCCCCAACACCGCCGTACCGACGATTCCCACCCGATGTCCCCCGGGAACGGTAACGAATCCGGCGCGAATCTCGTTGCGGTGACTGTAGGCGGAAGAGGAACAGATTTTACGAAAGGACGCCTCTATTTCAGATTTTGTATGTACCGCATCGTGACAGGTCTGACGACCGGAAGAGGTATACAATAACGTGGGATTTTCGGCTTTGATGCGGATTTCACGAATATTTTCCTGCTCTTTTGCCGGTAAGGACTCTATGGAATCCGCCGTTTTTTCGGGAAGATACGGAATCACTTCCTTCAGAACCCTGTCCATGAATACGCTCCCTTCTGCTTCTATTTCAATGTATGCACCACGGACAGGTTTAGAACAAAAAAAAAGAACCCGGAAGTCCGGGTTCGAAGCTATTTCATTTTCGGTTTGAAAATCAGAGATGCCAGCAAAGAAAAGACGATGGCGGCGGTAATTCCCGCGGCGGTTGAAGTCAAACCACCTGTTAAAATACCCAGAAAACCTTTTTCCGCAATGCCCTTACGCACCCCTTCCGCCAAAAGGTGTCCGAATCCGGTCAAGGGAACGCCGGCACCGGAATGTCCGAATTTCAGCAGATCGTCATAGATGCCTATCGCAGACAGAAAGACGCCGCCCACCACGTATCCTACCAAGATTCTTGCAGGGGTAAGTCGGGTTCGTTCAATTAAAATTTGACCTACCAAGCAAAAGAGTCCACCGATCAAAAAAGACATGAGATAATTCATAATTCACCTCAATCGACACACAATTCCACCAGATGAGCAATCCCGGGAATAGACTCCCCTTGCATCATACTAGTGGGACTCATCAAAGCGCCGGTACCCATGACTAAGACTTTCTTCCAACGCTTCTTCTGCATCTGCGGGAGAATATAACCGCACAAGACGGAAGCAATGCAACCGCAACCCGAGCCGCCGGAATGAACGTCTTGGCGGGCGGGATCAAAAATCATACAACCGCAGTCTTTGTAATTTTTTCCTAAATTGATATGATCGGTCTTCATCAATTCAATCAATAAGGTAGAGCCGATCTTTCCCAAATCCCCCGAAAGAATCAGATCGTAATCGTCGGGTCCCGTTGCCGTATCGTCAAAAAAGCGTTTTAACGTCAACGCGGCGGCGGGAGCCATGGCGGCGCCCATGTTTGCCATATCGGTGATGTTCATGTCGATCATGGCACCGGGGCAAATTCGGGTTATTTTTACACCTTTTCCTTCGGAAGCAACCACGGCACAACCGGAACCCGTCACCGTCCATTGCGCCGATTGGGGACGAAATCCGCCGTACTCCAAGGGGAAGCGATACTGTCGTTCCGAAGAACAGAAATGCGAGCTTGTCACGGCGGCACAACGATCTGCAAAGCCACCGTCAATGGCAATGGACGAAAGGATCAGCCCTTCCACCATTGTTGAACACGCGCCGTAAAGACCGAAAAACTGTACACTGCTGTCACGAAGGTTGTAATTAGAACCAATACACTGATTGAGAAGGTCACCCGCGAACACAAAGTCAATATCTTTTTCAGATACTTTTGCTTTTTCAAGCGCATATTTCATTGCCTCCTTTTGGAGAAAACTTTCTGCCTTCTCAAAGCTGTCTTCTCCGCAATATTCATCGGTCTGCCAATGGTCAAAATGCTTTCCCAAGGGACCTTCTTTTTCCTTACGACCTACCATGGCGGCCGACGAAAGAATTACTGCCGATTGAGTCAGCTGATAAGTTCCGCTTCCCAACTTTTTTTGACTCATGACACGACTCCGATCTGGTACAAAATATAGTAGATCAATCCGTACAAAGCAGACGCCGCAACACCGTAAGCAATCACGGAACCGGCAACGGAAAAAATTTTGGGACCGACGCCTAAAACCATACCTTCCACCCGAAATTCCATGACGGGAGAGGACATGGCGTTGGCAAATCCCGTAATGGGCACCAAGGTTCCGGCGCCGCCTACCCGGGAAATTTTATCGTAAACGCCAAACCCCGTAAGAAGCACGCTGAGAAAAACCAAGCTCACCGACTCCAATGCGGAAGCAACCGACTCTTCCAATCCGAAAGAAAGGTAAATCTCTTGAAAGACTTCTCCCAACAGACAAATAGTTCCACCAATTAAAAAAGCGCCGAGACACCCTTTCCACAAGGGCTTTTTGGGGGTATGGCGCCATACAAGTTGTTGATAATCTTCTGAACGCATAATTCGCCTCCTGCAAAATATTGTAAACGAAAGGAAAAAAAATATACAAAAAAAGTCCGACCCTTCGGTCGGACGAAACATAAACGATTATTCTTCTTTTCCCTCGCCGATGGCGTTAAACCACGTCAACGCATCATAAACTGCGTAGACCTCGGATTCCGTAGAATCGGTGGTAACGGTGATCTGCCCTTTTTTGGGATCGGTAATCTGAACCTGCGCAATTTCAGAAAGAGAAATACGGCGAATTTCCTTTTGCCCCGAGCAAAACACAAGATTTTTCGACGTCAAAAACAATTGACCTTTTACTAAGTTTTCTCTCACGAGTCTGCGGGCAGCATCTTCCAAAAGAATAGATTCTTCCGTCAATTCAGCTCGACACGAGGCGTATTTTTTTGCCCGAAAAATTTCTAACAAGAACAAGATGCCCGTAATTACGATTCCCGAAACAACGGCGCAAATTGCGGCAACCAACAGGATCTTCAGGGTTTGGGGCAGAACCGAATCGGGGGGCGTATTGACCAAAAACAAAAGCATACCGATGACGGCCCCGTAGGTAAAGCCGGAAGAAATAATGCGAAGATTACGTTTTTTCATTCCATCACCTCATTACAAAATCAAAAGTTCTTTGGGGCTTGCGGTAATATTCCGGCAACCGTCGGAAAGGACGACTACCAAATCTTCGATACGAACGCCGCAATCGTCGGCAAGATAAATACCCGGCTCTACGCTCATAACGGAATTTACCGGGATAATACCCTCGGAACGAGAAGAAAAGTTGGGGGCCTCATGAATCATCAAACCGACGCCGTGCCCCAAAGAATGTCCGAAGGCTTCTCCGTACCCTTTTTCCGTAATAACGTCACGCGCAAGAGCGTCAACGGCGATTCCCGTCATACCGGCTTTGAGATTTTTCAAGGCGTTTTCCTGAGCCGCAAGAACGATGTTATAAATTTCTCTTTGATGGTCGGACACGTGTCCCACGGCAACGGTTCGAGTCATATCGGAGCAATATCCGTCGTAAATCGAGCCGAAATCCATGGTGATCATATCCCCGGCACGAATGATTCGATCGGAAGGTACGGCGTGGGGCTTCGCTCCGTTTTCTCCGGCGGCGACGATGGTATCAAAAGAAGGATTTGCGGCACCGGCACACTTCATGGCGTAATCGAGTTCCGTAGCAATGCGCTGTTCGGTGAGACCTCCCCTTTTCCATTGGGTGGCAATAAAATCACAAATATGGGTAAACGCTTTATCGGTGAAGGATTGCGCCGCAACGATCTTTTCAATCTCTTCCGACGATTTCACCATGCGAAGTTCCGACAAAACCTTTTCGTCTCCCACCAATTCAAAGCGGTCGGACAGAGCGTCGGACAGGGCGCGGTATTCCCGATAGGTCAAAAATTCATCTTCAAAATAAAGGGTTTTCACACTTTGGGGAAGAACCTCGGAAAGAGTAGCGGAAAAAGATTTTTCCAATAACGCCACCTCATATCCGGGACGAATATCCTTGCGCGCCATGGTGATATAACGAAAATCCGTATAAAAGACTTGCGTTTCGGCGCATATCACGACCATGCCGTTGGAAGAAGTGATTCCCGTTAAATAGCGGCGATTTTCCGGACGAAAAGACACGTAAGCGGAGCCTTCCGGAAGTTTGGAAAGTAATTTCTGAGCAATTTCGTTCATGTTAAGCCTCCAATGCGGCAAGATACATCTGTTTCATAGCAAGGGCATCAATATCCATGGTTCCGTCCGATTCGCAGATAATATGCGCTTCGGAGTTCTTCTGAACCAACACCTCTGCCAAGGGTTCAAAATCGGGTCCGAAAAGGGTATCTTCAAAGGTCAGATGCTTCTTTTCTCCTCCCGAGGTATATTCGATTTTGGAAAAATGCACGTGCATTTGACGCATTCTGTCGTTGCCGATGACGTTTTCGATACGATCTAAAATCTGACGATAATCTTCTTTTGCGGCAACGCCGCCTTGGGTACGGGCGTTTAAATGGCCGAAGTCCACCGTGGGTAAAAAGAAATCACTGACTTTACACAGTTCCAAGACCTCGTCCAAAGTTCCCAACTGATTTATTTTTCCCATGGTTTCAGGGCATACGACGATATTCTCCAAGCCTTCCTGTTTCAAGGCGTCTCTTGCGCGAGTCAGGGTTTCTTTTGCAAGAGCAAGGGCTTCTTCCCTGCTGATTTTTGCGCAGCTTCCGCTATGAACGACGATGCGTTCGGCACCCATCCAATGGGCGGCGCGGGCTGTTTTCAAAATATATCCGATGCTGTTATCCCTCTTTTCCGGTTCCACGGAAGAAAGAGAAATAAAATAGGGAGCGTGAACCGAAAGAATCTTTCCTTTTTTTCGGAAAGCTTCACCCAAGGCACGCGCCGTTGTTTCCCCTACGGTAACGCCGTTTCCGCACTGATATTCAAAAAGTTCCAACCCGATTTCATCTAAGTAGTCCGGCAGTTGAACCGACTTTTTATATCCTTTCTCAAAAAACCCCTGCGGGGTTCCGGCAGGACCGAAGTGTACCATATATGTCTCCTTTGGTAATAATGTAACTTATTATACCATACTTTCTTTTTTGTGTCAATAGATGTAAAATTGAGAAAAAGAGGCGCCGAAATCGACGCCTCAAAGAAGAATCAGTTGATCTTGGGAAGACTTGCCGCAGCAACAGACTGACCGACGCGACGAGATTTTTCGTCGGGAATATGGAGCCGGATTTTCTGAGCAAGTTCGGGGAATTCTTTATCCAAAACTTCCTGAGCGCGATTCAGAAGGATTACGCCGCCTTCTCCGGAAGTAACCCGCCCCATAATGAGAACGTGTTTCATTTCATAGAATTCCGCATAATATGCAATGGCGTAGCCGAAATAAGCACCGATGGTATCGTAGATAGCGGCGGCTCTTTCGTCGCCGTCCTTCATCAATCCTTGAACGACTTTCAGTTTTTCTGCGGGAGAAAGGGCTTCGTCCAATTCGATGCCGGCATAAGGAGCGAGTTTGATTACGCCGTCTTGAGAGAAGTATTTTACACCGCAACCGTAATCACCCGACCATTCGTCCACCATAGCGTCTTCGCAGTAGTCCACGGGAACGAAAGCGACTTCGTTCAACCAGCCGGTAATATTACCTTCGGGATCTACGTAGCCACCGGCTTCCGAGGTACCCATGGCAACGCCGAGAACGGCGTCGTCGTTGAGATCCATCGCTCCGGCAAGAGCGGTAACGTCGCCGTCGTTGGCAACTTCAATGGGAATATTTTCGCCGATCTCCTTGGCGATATCCAAATACATATTTTTAACGGTGCGGTCAAATTCCTCGTCGTTTACTTTCAGGAACAGAGACGCGACCATAATACGGTTGTCTACGTAGACACCGGCACTGGAAACGCCGATGGCGTCGACGCGAGGCATGTGAGCCGCGGCAGTCTTCATTGCTTCCAAAATGCCTTGATAGTGGTAATTGGGGTCGGAATTGATCTTGGGGAACCAACCGACTTCTTCGGAATAACCGCTTTCCCCGTTGACCACGGCGCTGACCTTACAGTCACTTCCGCCGGCATCAAAACCGATGCGGCAACCGTCCAAGTGGCGCCCGATGGGAGCGGCAGAAGACTTGTCTTTGGGAGCATCGGCAAGATCGCGCAGTTCTACCGCAAAATCCGTCTCGTAGACCCGTTCCATAAACTTAACATCGACATCACGGCTTCCGCTATGACAGAAGGCTTCTTTGATTTTCGCACCGACTCCGGGGCTTCCGGCACTGATTACCTTAAAACCGCCGGCAACCCACAAAAGGGATTTGGTGATACGTT
>JAZSJP010000136.1:0-5892 GCA_045534395.1 Eubacteriales bacterium
ATCACAAATTGCTTTTAAATTCTCAAACTTAATGCTCTTAGTTTCGTTGTTTACTATTCGATTAAAATTTTGATAACTCAACCCTAACTGTATATACAACCAATACTTTGTTTTTCCCTTTTCTTTTAAAATGTCCAAAATCCGCAACGTCATAATATCACCTCTACATTATATAATGTAATAATTATATACGAAATAAGGACTTGACAAATAGACTTATACATGATATAATGTATGCATTAGATGGTGTCTGTATACAGACGGAGGAGAAAAGCATGAAAAAAGTAATTAGTTTCGTATTGGCTATTGTTTGTATCACCTGTTGCGTTTCGTTTTTTGGTTGCTCGGATTCCGAAGCAGAAACCGCACAACAGTTTTATGATGCGGTCGTCGCTTCGCAAATTCTGTTGGACGATCTTGCAGACGACATTTATTCCAATTGGTACGATTGCATTTATGATGACGCCTTTGGAGAAAGCATTGACCTTGCCATTGCAAGCGCAGTAGCAGATCATTCCGATGATATTGACACCTTAGAAGAAAATGAAAGCACAATATCTTCACTGTTTCAACAACTGAAAGAAGCTGAATGCGCCTCGCAAGTAAAAGCAGTTATGGCTGCGTACAGCGACTATTACGAATTCGTCGTCAACGTCAGCGGATCTTTCAAATCCTTTTCGGCAGATAAGGAAACCTTAAAAAAAGAATTGGCAAGTGCGCTTCGCGATTTATCGTTTGAATTATAATAAGGTAAGACATCATCTATAAAAATACGGTACTGTTGCTATAACAGTACCGTATTTTCTATTTAACAAAAAAACCGCCTGTCGGCGGTATCAATCTTTGGTGGGTGATACGATTGCCTCAACTACGTAGAAGAGGCAACCATAAACACCCAAACACACAACAAACATCACAGGAGTAAGTGGCGGAGACAGAAAGTGTTGCGGCAGAAGGCTCCGTGACCGTGTGTTTGGTTGCCCTTTCAATCTCTACGGCTATTATACCCCATTTTCCAAAGAATGTCAAGGGGGATGCGTGATTTTTCACGAAATAGTCAATCTTTTTAAATCCCCATGGCTTTGGGAAGATTTTCCACTCCGAAACGGCGTTTTGTCAACTCCAAAAACAACAGTCCCGCGGCAAAGGCGTCGGCGCCGGCACGGTGAGCACCGGAAAAGAGAATAGCACAATGCTTACACGCCTCGGCAAGTTTATAGCCGGGCAATTTTTCCCCGTTTTTGTCTCGCAACAGAACGCGAGCAAGGGACAAGGTATCAAAGACTCGACGCCCTGCGGTGGGGAATCCTTCCTGCGCCAGCATACGCAGGTCAAAGGGGGCATTGTGGGCGACCAGCGGCAAACGGTCGGTAAATTCGTCCAACGCCGGAATGATTTCCGCAAAGCGAGGAGCGTCTTTCACATGGTGCGGAGTAATTCCGTTGACGGCGGTGGCTTCCAAGGAAATGGGGCGGTAGGGTTTGCAAAAGGTCTCAAAGATTGCCACGGGACGGAAGTTTTCAAAGCGCACGGCGGAAATCTCGATAATCTCTGCGCGCACTCCCAAGCTCGACGTTTCCGTATCAATCGCGACAAAATCAGAACAATCTTCCAAAGAACACCCATCAAATTTTTTCAAGATCACGCATTCGGGAGCCCCCGACGGCGCATCACAAAGAATGCGGGAAATCTCCGCCTTGGGCAAAGAATCCAACATGCAGTTGAATTCCGCCAAATAATAGTCCACCACGTTGTACTGCGCGGGGTAGGTATTATGATAAGTAGTAACGTATCGGTCAATGGCTTCTTCCGGATTCAGAAGAATCTTGGGCGACTTTTTGGCAGATTGCTTCCCGGTTTTGTTTCGGCAGATGGCACAAAGCCCCTGTTCGTCCACCTTCACAAAGGCTCCGGAAATTCCGCATTGAACACAGGTGCCCATACGTCAATCCTCTCGGAACTGCGAGCGGTACAAGTCGGCGTAAATACCGTCTTTTGCCAACAGTTGCTCGTGATTGCCCCGTTCTGCAACCCCTTCGGACGTCAAAACGATGATCTCGTCGGCGTTTTTCACCGTGGAAAGACGGTGTGCAACGATCAATCCGGTACGCCCTTCGCTCAACTTGTCCAAGGCGCGACGAATCTGTTGTTCGGTGACGTTATCCAACGCCGACGTCGCTTCGTCCAAAATCAAAATGGCGGGATCTTTTAAGAACACCCGAGCAATGGAAATGCGCTGCTTCTGACCGCCGGAAAGCTTAACTCCACGTTCTCCCACGTTGGTGTCGTATCCTTCGGGCAGAGACGAAACGAAGTCGTGAATTTCCGCCTTTTTCGCCGCCTCAATCATTTCTTCTTCCGTAGCGTCGGGCTTCCCGAAAAGGATATTATCCCGCACGGTGCCTTCAAACAGGAACACGTCCTGGGCAACGGTACCCACGTTCTGCCGAAGTTCCCGACGGCGCAAATTGCGAATATCGTGTCCGTCCAGAGTAATGGTTCCCGAATCAGGTTCATAGAAGCGGGGAATCAGATTGCACAGCGTGGTTTTTCCCCCGCCCGAGGGACCCACCAGCGCCACGGTGCGTCCGGCAGCAATGGTAAGAGACAAATTTTCAATTACAGGTCGCTCGTCGCCCTCGCCGTAGGAGAAAGTAACGTTATCAAAACGAATCTCCCCTTTAACTTCCCCCAATTCCTCGGGATTTTCGCAATCGGTTTCCGGAGTTTGATCCATGATCTCCCGAAAACGGGAAAATCCCGTCATACCGTTTTGCAACTGCTCAAAAATATTGATCAATTTTTTAATGGGATCCAAAAACATGGAAATATAAAGCAAAAACGCCGCAAATTCACCGGGATCGATCTCCCCTTTTAAAAAGAAGATGCCCGCCGCTACCAAGGTCAAAAGATACAACAGGTCGGTCATCAATCCCATGCCCGAGAAGAAAATCCCCATGATGCGGTACGAAAGACGCCGGGAAAACTTAAACCGATCGTTGGCACGGTCGAATTTTGCCTGTTCCGAGGCTTCCGCCGTGTAAGATTTGGAAACTCGAATTCCCGAAATAGACGTCTCCAATTCCGCGTTGACGGCGGCGATTTCCTGACGGGAAAGTTTGAAAGCACGCATCATTTCCTTTCGGGTCAAAACCGCAAACAATACCACGAAAGGAATGGCGGAATAAACGATCAACGTCAGCCGCCAATCAATATCCAACATGATAAAGAAAGCACCGATAAGAGACAACGCCGACAAAAACAAATCTTCGGGTCCGTGGTGTGCCAATTCGGAAATGTCCTGAAGATCGTTGGTTACTCGAGACATCAAAGAGCCGGTCTTGTTATCGTCAAAAAAGGAAAAGGGCAGAGACTGCATTTTACGGAACAGGTCGCTGCGCATATCCCCCTGCATACCGACGCCCACCAAGTGCCCCCAATACTGAATGATGAAATTCAATCCCGCTTTGATAAGGTAAATTCCCAACAAAATTCCGCCCCAGATCAAAATCATCTGCAGATTTTTCTCAGGCACGTAAATATTGATAATATCCTTTGCCAGATAGGGATAAATTAAATTGCAAACCGACACGAATAAGGCACAGACCATATCAATGAAAAACATTTTTCGATAAGGCTTGTAATAGGAAATAAAATTCCGGAGCATATCTCGACCTCACTTTTTAATATCTCTTATATTATACCATATTTTGCACGATTGTCAAGATAAAATCAAAAATTCCGAGCACCCGCAAGCACTCGGAATCTTTCAACGTTTTCCTTCATTATGAACGTTGCATTTTGCATTCAAAATCTCCCCGCCAAAATCAGAGACGCCGTACAGAAGTACGCCAACAACGCCAAGGCGTCCACAATGGTAGTGATAAAAGGCGCCGCCATGACCGCCGGGTCAAAACCGAATCGCTTGGCAAAGAGGGGCAACAGACAACCGACGCTTTTTGCGATGATAACCGTCACCGCCAAAGCAACCGATACGGTCAACGCCACAAAAACGTCCACCGTCTCCGCCCCCAAAAGCCACCGATCCAAAAAAAAGATCTTGCAAAAGCTGACGGCTCCCAACGTGACCCCGCACAACAACGCCACGCGAAATTCTTTCCCCAAGATCTTCCACAGATCTCCGAGACAAATTTCATTGAGGGACAGACTTCGGATTACGGATACGGAAGATTGGCTCCCGCTGTTTCCGCCGGTGCCCATGAGCATAGGAATAAAGGCAGTCAAAACCACCACGGTCTGCAACCGCGCCTCGAAACCCGAAATAATCATTTGGGTAAAGGTGGCGGAAAGCATCATAATCAAGAGCCACGGAATCCGATGGCGCCAAGTTTCAAAAACGCCGATTCTCAAATAAGGCTTTTCCGTAGGCGTAATTGCCGCCATTTTTTGAATGTCTTCCGTGGTTTCTTCCTGTAAAACGTCCATGGCATCGTCCACGGTGACGATCCCCACCAGCCGATTTTCCGCGTCCACCACGGGCAAGGAAAGCATGTCGTACTTTTCAAACAATTCCACCGTTTCTTCCCGATCGGTGTCGGTGGTAACGCTCAAGGGGTTGGGGGTCATTAAATCCGAAACCAAGGTCGATGCATCAGACAAAAGAAGATCTTTGGCGGAAACCACCCCAACCAATTTTCGGGTTTTATCGATAACGTAACAAGTGTAAACCGTCTCTTTGTCCACGCCTGTTTTACGGATCTGCAAAAAGGCGTCGGCAACGGACATATTACCGTCCAAAGACACGTATTCCACCGTCATAATACTGCCGGCGCTGTCGTCGGCGTAATTCAAGATCTGATTGATTTGTGTCCGGGTATAAGGATCGGTGATTTTTAAGATCCGCCGCACCACGTTGGCAGGCATTTCTTCAATCAAATCTACCGTATCGTCCAGATACAGTTCCTCGAGGATCGAGCGCAATTCTTTGTCACTATAGGCACGAATCAAAGATTCTTGCAGTTCGGGTTCCATCTCAACAAAGGTCTCAGCCGCCGCTTCCTTGGACAGAATGCGAAACAGGGTCAAAAAATCGCCCTTTTGTCCGTCGTCCCAAAGCCCTTGCAAGAGGTCCGCCAGATCTTGCGGGGCAATATACTTCAGTACCGATTTCAATTTGTCATAGGCTTTTTCATTCAAAAGCCCGAGAATAATTTCTTTCATGATAAAATCCTCCGTTTCGTTTTTTTGGTCGGAGGACAGAATTCCCCGTCAGATCAGCACCGGAACGAAACCGGAGCGGAACGGCTTTTGATTCAAGACTGTCTGCGAGAAAAATCTGCGCCTTCGAGGGGTTGTGTCCACTGCGGTTTCACCTTCCTTAAGATTATTTTGTGGGAGTTCCGTATTCCATTATATACGAAAAAAAATATCTTGTCAACCCCTAGTATACCCCGTTAAAAAAAATATTGCACAATTTTGTGAACTCTATTGACAATCCCTTACTTTTGTTGTATAATATACAAGCAAATTCGGACGGTTAGCTCAGCTGGTAGAGCATCTGCTTGACGTGCAGAGGGTCAGGGATTCGAGTTCCTTACCGTCCACCACACCTCTTTTACTTCGGTAAAAGAGGTTTTTTATTAAATAAAGCAATACAAACTACCGGCTCCCCGATCGGGGAGCCGGTGGTTGTTTTTTAATTGTTGTTTTAACAATTATTCGGTGATCATTCTACCGTCTTTGTCGAACATCTGCCAGCCTTTGAGGTGATCGCAGCCGTTGGTCTTCCAAACGTAGTACTTACCGCCGACACCGTTGTATTCGTAAGAATCGGAAGTAATAATCATACCGTTGTACTGAGCAACGTAGTGGTTGCCGTCGGAGTGCAGGAAGATACCCTTTTCCTTGGGTCTGCCGTTGACAAAATAGTAC
>JAZSJP010000122.1:0-3692 GCA_045534395.1 Eubacteriales bacterium
GGTCTTTTTTGGGGAAATGACCGGTGCTAATTTATGTTTTCCGAAAAAGAATCCGGAAAAATAAGCACCGGTGTCGGGAACCCAAGCAAGGAGATAGATCATAATCAGATTCCAAAATCCGTGTTCGGTTCGCCGTGTCAAAACCACCGCGGAGAAGAAATACGCCACCAAAAAAGTCATCATCAAGGCAAAAGCCAGATCCGTCAGCGTGGTGTTCTTATATTCCTTGAGGTAGTATGTAAAAGTCAGCAAGATCAAAAGGAAGGTTGCAAGAATAAGAATTTCTCTGTACCAAGGGAATACGGGATCGGAGAAAAAGACGAGAAGGGCGCAAAAAATCATGGCGCCGGCAGTCAATCCCTTGCGGGAAGACAACTGTCCCACCCTAAGAATTTCGTAGATTCCCGCTGCCGCAATGAGCGCCGTGATAACGTTCAGCACAAAGGGCACTCCCGAGGTCAGCACCAGCAATACCAAAAAGGTAAAAATGCAGATGCCCGATAATACGCGTGTTTTCATAAGATCCTCTTATTTGTCACCGCCGAATTTTCGGACGCGCTTTGTATAAGCGTCCAGTGCGGTGTCCAAATGTGTTTCATCAAAGTCCGGCCAATAACAAGGGTCGGAGTAATATTCTGCATAGGAAGATTGCCACAACAGAAAGTTGGAAAGGCGCATCTCACCGCCGGTACGGACGATTAAGTCGGGGTCAGGCTGACCCGCCGTATAAAGACGGTCGTTCACGTCCTGTTCCGTCAGGGTCGTTTTCCCTTCCGCCACGGCGCGGTTGACCGCCTGCAAAATGTCGGCTCTTCCGCCGTAGTTGATGGCAATGTTCATGGTCATGGAAATTTCTTTGGTTTGAGAAAGTCCCTCAATGCGTTCCACCCGTTCCCGAAATTTTGCATCGAATCCCGAAAGGTCTCCGATGAAGCAGATGCGGGTGTGGTGATACACCTTTTTATCGCTGTTCTCCCAACGATCCAAAAGAGAGTCCAAATAGCGGGAAAACAGGGTCATCAGCGCCGAAACTTCCGCGGCGGGACGGTTCCAATTTTCCGTAGAAAAGGCGTAAAAGGTAATATGACGGATTCCTCGGTCAAAGCAGGCTTCTACAATACGCTCCAGCGCGTCAGCCCCCGCTTTGTGCCCTTGAGGGGTGGTAAGTCCCCGCTCTTTTGCCCAACGGCGGTTTCCGTCCATAATAAAGCCGATATGCACCGGCAGATGTTTCTGTTCCAAAATATTCTCCCCGGATTTTTTCTCTATAGTCAACCGTTGCCGTAAGTCATACGGCAACGGTTGTTTTTTGAAATCAGACCGAAAGGATTTCCTTTTCCTTTGCGGTGCGCATGGCGTCAATGTCTTTGCAGAACTTGTCGGTCAGGTTTTGAATTTCCTTTTCGGCGTTCTTCAGATCATCTTCGGTAATTTCGCTCTTCTTTTTCTGCGCCTTAAATCCTTCCAGCGCGTCTCTGCGGATATTACGAATTGCCGTTTTGGATTCTTCCGCCATTTTTCCGAGATCCTTTACGATGGCTTTGCGGCGTTCTTCGGTAAGAGGGGGGAAGGCGAGGCGAATGACTCGACCGTCGTTTTGGGGATTGATGCCCAAGTCGGAGACCTGAATGGCCTTTTCAATGGTTTTCAAAAGAGATGTGTCGTAGGGTTGGATCAACAGAGTCTTGCCTTCCTGTACGGAAACGGTGGCAACCTGTTGAATGGGAGTTTTTACGCCCCAATAATCCACGGAAATCTTGTCAAGAACCGCCACGTTTGCGGCAGACGCCCGAATGGCTGCAAATTCGTTTTGCAGAGCCTGACGGGTTTTTTCCATTCTGTCGTTGGTTTCTTTGAATTCGGGTTTCATACTGAATCCTCCGTAACATATTTATTTCATGTTTGATTTAGTTTATACGTTGATAACGGTGCCCACGTTGTTCCCGCACAGGGCTTGTGCAATGGTTTCACCCTTTCCTAATTGGAACAGGAGAACCGGCATATTCTTTTCCATGCAAAGAGACGCCGCCGTAAGGTCGATAACGCCCAATTTTTTATCCAAAATTTCGGAATAGGTGATGGAATCGAATTTCTTTGCATCGGCATATTTGCGAGGATCTTTGTCGTATACGCCGTCCACGGCTTTTGCCATCAGGGCAATGTCTGCGCCAATCTCAATGGCACGCAGCGCCGCCGCCGTATCTGTGGTAAAAAAGGGACACCCCGTTCCGCCGCCGAAAATGACGATTTTTCCTTCGTTCAAATACTTATCCGCTAAATCCTTGGTGTAGGTCTCACAGACCTGAGGCATGGCAACGGCAGACAGTACCTTTGCATCGGCACCTACCGAGCGAAACAGTTCCGACAACGCAATGGCGTTCATGTTGGTTGCCAACATTCCCATTTGGTCAGCCTTGACGGGATCCATGTCCGATCCTTGCCGTCCTCTCCAGAAATTTCCTGCGCCGCACACAATGGCAATTTGCGCACCGCATTCCAGACTTTTTACGATATTGCGGCAGACTTCCGTCGCCGTTTCAAAATCAATGCCGTGTCCCAGATCTCCGGACAGGGCTTCTCCGCTGAGTTTAACTAACGCTCTTTTGTATTTGGTTTCCATACGAACCTCCGGGATTTTTTCATATCTTAATATAATTTTACTACAAAATAAAGACTTTGTAAAGGGTTTCTTAAGAAATAATAAATTTTTTTCAAATTTGACAAAGTTTTTTCGCAGATTCGATATAATCTTGCAAAAGTTTTCCCGGTTCCGGCAGGGTGACGGCAAAGACCTCGTCTCCCCGCAGTTGAATCCGAACCAAGGGGTCGTTCTTCTGTTGCGGCGACAGGGAAGAGCAGAGGGGAAGCGTCGCCGAGGTCTTCATTTTTTTCAGGAGTTCTTGTCCTTTTTCGTTAAATGCCAAAACGCGCAGATAGGAAATTTCCGGTAGCGTTGCGGGGATTTTCAAATATCCGCAAAGAATCGCCCGACGCACGGCGGAATGGGGGAATCGCTTGGTTTTTGCGCGGTTGCATAACTCTTCTAAAGTGGGGGCGTCTGCGGCTGCACAGATGCGTTGCGGCAACCCTTCCCGCATGGCGTAATATCCCTTTAATTCTTCGGGGGTATGGGTGCGGTAATAGGCGAGAATTCCCCGCTCTAAGCGCTTCAAATCGGCGTAAGGCGCGTCTTTAATTTCTTCAAAGGACCTTTGGGGAAGAGCGCCGCAAATATCTTCTCCCTCTTTGATCCGATTCCGTATGGATTCTGCACTTTCAAAGCCTTCCGCGTCTTTTTCGTCTCCGTGATAACTTCCTTTGCGTTCGATTGCAATGAGTCTCAGGTTCGGGTCGATTTTATCTATGGCTTTTCGGTACGCCAACGCCAAGACGTCGTTGGGCTCGTCGCTCCAAAATCCCCCCGCTTCGGTGACGGCGGTGCGGCACGCGGCGGGATAGGAAAGTCCCTCTTTCATTTTTTCCTTGATCTTTCCCGATTGCTCCGCATGGCAAAGAGAGTGATACTGTTGCAGATTTTTCTTTTCTCCGCTTTCACACCCGCAGCAGACGGCGTCAACCACGCCCGTGGCGGACAAAATGCGGATTCCCCCTTCTCCGAAGTCTTCGGCAGATGCCACGGCGTAGGGAAGGGGTAATTCCAATACTAAATCCACTCCGGAACCAACAGCACC
>JAZSJP010000111.1:0-42525 GCA_045534395.1 Eubacteriales bacterium
GACAATACTAATGGCCCACTCCTTGGCTTACAGAACGACATGGCTACGATCCGACTTGCTTTTGACCTTCTTCTTCCGTTATATGAGACCTCTCATTGAAAACGGTCACGTGTATTCCGCCGTTCCCCCTCTGTATAAGATTACCCGAGGGAAAACCGTGCGGGTGGCGTATTCCGACGAAGAACGGGATAGGGTTTCTTCCGAAATGCGGGAAGACAACCCCAACGCAAAAATCGAAATTTCCCGCTTTAAGGGTCTCGGTGAAATGGACGCTCACGAATTGTGGGACACCACCATGGATCCCGAACAACGTTCTTTGAGACGCATCACCCTGGACGACGCCGTCCGTGCCGACGAAGTGTTCTCGGTACTCATGGGGGAACAGGTGGAACCCCGTAAGGAATGGATTGAGAAAAACGCGCAGTATGCGGTAAATCTTGATTTTTAATCAAGATTTACACGCGGAAATGCAAAATGCACAATGCACAATGCAAAATTAAAACCATTCCCTCTCCTGTGAGGCGGGGGACGATACCATTAGAAACATAAAAAACGGGAGAAAGAATCAAAACAGTTTGAATTTTTTCTCCGAAGGAGAAAAGAGTTATGGCTCATAACAGAAGTTATAATCCTGAGGATATTCGCTTTCCCGACCAGGTGATAACCGAATCCCATTTGGTTGAGGAAATGGAAAAATCCTATATTGAATACGCCATGTCGGTTATCGTCGGCCGTGCGTTGCCCGACGTTCGGGACGGTCTGAAACCCGTTCACCGCCGTATTTTGTACACCATGTACGAAAGCGGGCTTACTTCGGACAAACCTTTTAAAAAATCCGCCACCTGGGTGGGTGACGTGTTGGGTAAATACCACCCCCACGGCGATACCTCGGTCTACGACGCCATGGTTCGCTTGGCGCAGGACTTTTCCATGCGCTATATGCTGGTGGACGGTCACGGGAACTTCGGTTCCGTGGACGGAGATCCCCCGGCGGCTTACCGTTATACGGAAGCGCGCCTTTCCAAAATGTCCAACGAAATGTTGCGGGACATTGATAAAGAAACGGTGAATTGGGATCCCAACTTTGACGAAAGCCGCAAGGAGCCTCGGGTGTTGCCTTCCCGCTTCCCCAACCTGTTGGTCAACGGTTCTTCGGGGATTGCCGTCGGCATGGCAACCAACATTCCCCCCCACAACCTGAAGGAAGTCATCAACGCCGCCGTGGCGGTTTTGGACGATCCCGAAATAGAAGTTTTGGATCTGTTGGATTATATTTCGGGGCCCGATTTCCCCACGGGCGGTATCATTATGGGACGCCGCGGAATCCGTGCCGCTTATGCCACGGGTCGCGGAAAAGTCGTGGTGCGCGCCAAGACGGAATTTGAAGAATTCAACAAAGATCGGGTACGTATTATCGTTTCCGAACTTCCCTATCAGGTCAACAAGCGTCAGTTGATTAAATCCATTGCCGATCAAGTTAAGGATAAAAAGATCGACGGCATTTCCGACTTGCGGGACGAAACCGACCGCAACGGGATGCGTATGGTCATCGAACTGAAGAAAGACGCCAACCCCCAAGTGGTTCTCAACACACTGTTTAAGCAGACGGCGTTGCAGTCTTCCTTCGGCGTGATATTGCTGGCGTTAGTGGACGATCAAAAGCAACCCAAGATTTTGTCTCTGAAGCAGATCTTGGAAGAATATCTTACCTTCCAAAAGGAAGTCCTGACCCGCAGAACCCAGCACGATTTGAAGAAAGCAAGAGAACGCGCGCATCTCTTGGAAGGTCTCTTGATTGCTCAAGATAATATCGACGAAGTCATTCGTATTATCCGTACCGCTTACGACGATGCCAAGCAGCGCCTGATGGAACGGTTTAATTTGGACGACGTGCAGGCACAAGCCATTTTGGATATGCGCCTGAAGGCTTTGCAGGGACTTGACCGTGAAAAATTGCAGGCGGAATTCGACGAACTGCAACAACGCATCGCCTATTTCTTGGGGCTGTTGGAAGATCCCGAAAAATTGAAGGCTCTTTTGAGAGACGAATTGTTGGAAATTCGCGATAAATTTGGTGACGATCGTAAGACCGAGATCGTGGACGTGGAAGATGAAATCGATATTGAAGATTTGATCGAAGAAAAGACCAGCGTCTTTACCATGTCTCACCGCGGTTACATTAAGCGTCAGCCCGAAGACGTGTACAAGGTTCAGAACCGCGGCGGCAGAGGCATCAACGCCATGTCCACCCGCGAGGAAGATTTCGTGGAAGAGTTGTTTATTGCCTCTACCCACGCCACCATTCTCTTCTTTACCACCAAGGGGCGCGTGTTCCGTATTAAGGGATACGAAATTCCCGAGGCTTCCCGTCAGGCGAAGGGGTTGAATATCGTCAACCTGTTGCAGTTGGATCAGGGAGAAACGGTTTCCGCCATGATTCCTTTGTACGGCGAGATCGACGCAGAACATACCTACCTGAATATGATTACCAAGGCGGGAATTACCAAGCGTTCTCTCTTGAGCGAATATAAGAATATCCGTAAGGGCGGTTTGATTGCCGTCAATCTGGACGAAGGCGACGAGTTGGTTTCGGTCAAACTCACCGACGGTACCAAGAACATTCTCATTATCACCCACAAGGGTATGGGTATCTGCTACGATGAAAATCAGGTTTCCGTGGTAGGCCGTACTGCCCGCGGGGTTAAGGCAATTAAGTTGGACGGAGGCGACGAAGTCATTTCTTCCATCATTGCCGACGATGAGCAAAAGGTTTTGATCGTTACCGAAAACGGTATGGGCAAACGTACCGACTTCTCTGAATTCAAGATCCAGCACCGCGGCGGACGGGGTGTACATTGTCACAACGTCACCGAAAAGACCGGACTGATTGCCGGGGCTAAGGCAGTTACCGAAAACGACGACGTGGTTATCATTTCTTCCGACGGCGTTTTAATTCGCATTCGCACCGAAGACGTTCCCGTATACCGCAGAACTTCCTCGGGCGTTAAGATCATGCGGGTGGGCGGAGAGACTAAGGTCATGAACATTGCGCCTCTTCCCAAATCGGAAGACGATGATGCCGTGGAAGAAACCGCTGAAGCAACGGTAGAAGAAACTCAGGAATAATAATCCCATACGAGGTAGAATAGGATATGAAGAACACGGAAAAAACCATGGAAAAAATCGTAAATCTCTGTAAGAACCGCGGATTTATTTTCGCCGGCTCCGAGATTTACGGCGGACTTGCCAACACTTGGGACTACGGTCCCTTGGGGGTCGAGTTCAAAAACAACGTGAAAAAAGCGTGGTGGAAAAAATTCGTTCAGGAAAATCGCTATAACGTAGGTCTGGACGCCGCCATTCTTATGAATCCCCAAACTTGGGTGGCATCGGGACACGTGGGCGGATTTTCCGACCCCCTGATGGACTGTAAGGAATGTAAAGAACGCTTCCGAGCCGACAAGGTCATCGAAGATTGGTGTGCCGAAAACAATTTCGATCTGGGCAAGGCGGTAGACGCTATGTCTCAGGCGGAAATGAAGGAATTCGTGGAAGAGCATAATATTGTTTGTCCCACCTGCGGAAAGCACAATTGGACGGATATTCGTCAGTTCAACCTTATGTTTAAGACCTTCCAAGGGGTTACGGAAGATGCCAAGAACGTGGTGTATCTCCGTCCCGAAACGGCACAAGGCATCTTCGTAAACTTCAATAACGTTGCTCGCACCACGCGTCGTAAGTTGCCCTTCGGCGTTTGCCAGGTAGGAAAATCCTTCCGCAACGAAATCACCCCCGGAAACTTCACCTTCCGTACCCGGGAATTTGAGCAGATGGAATTGGAATTCTTCTGCAAACCCGGTACCGAATTGGAATGGTTTGCTTATTGGAAGCAATTCTGCAAGGATTGGCTGTTGTCCTTGGGGATGAAGGAAGAAAATCTCCGCCTTCGCGACCACGATCCCGAAGAGTTGTCTCACTATTCCAACGCAACTACTGACTTTGAGTTCGTGTTCCCCTTCGGGTGGGGCGAATTGTGGGGCGTGGCTTCCCGTACCAACTTCGACTTGAATGCCCATCAGACCACGTCCGGTCAGGACATGACGTATTTTGATCAGGAAGCCGGCGAGCATTATATCCCCTACGTTATCGAGCCTTCCTTGGGTGCCGACCGCGTCGCCTTGGCGTTCTTGGTAGACGCCTACGACGAGGAAGTGGTTGACGCCGAGAAGAACGACACCCGTGTGGTGCTGCGTCTCCATCCCGCATTGGCTCCCTACAAAGCCGCCGTTCTGCCTCTGTCCAAGAAACTTTCGGAAAAGGCGGGCGAGGTCTATGAAATGCTTGCCAAATACTTTAACGTGGATTACGATGAAGCCGGTTCCATCGGCAAACGCTATCGCCGGGAAGATGAGATCGGAACGCCCTTCTGCATCACCGTGGATTTTGAGACCGAAACCGACGGCTGCGTCACCATTCGTGAACGGGATACCATGGAACAGGTTCGCCTGCCCATCGACCAAGTGGTTTCCTATTTGAACGAAAAACTGTATTTCTAAGTGTTGCGAGTGTGTACTTTTCTTTCTTTTCAGGAGAAAAGAAAGAAAAGTACCAAAAGAAAGAAAAGCCAAGGCCGACGAATTACATTCGTCGGAAAGGGAAATTTAAATTTGAAATTTCCTCACGACAATGAAATTGTCGTGCCTACGCTTTTTCTTTGCTTCTTTCTTTTTCTCGTGAAAGGAATGGGCGAGGATTGTAAGTTTTATTGTTAAGGAAAAGGTTCAAATAATTACCGTTCCCCACGACAATGAAATTGTCGTGCCTACGCTTTTTTCTTTGCTTCTTTCTTTTTTCTCGTGAAAAAAGAAAGAAGACCAACTCCTTCCCGAAAGGAAAATTTTATGATTATTTTAGACAACTACCGCGTAAAACTCATGGAGATCGAGGATCGCATCAAAGAATTGGCAAGCGCCATGCGTATTGACGCCGTCAAAGACACCTTGGCGGAGTATGAGAAGATTACCGCCGATCCCGATTTCTGGAACGATATGGAAAAATCCCAAAAAATTTTGGTGGAGCAAAAGCGCCAAAAGGATATTTTGGAAAATTATTCGTCAGTAGTCTCTCTCCACGAAGACGCCACCACCTTGGTGGAGCTTGCCATGGAAGAATGCGACGAAGACACGGAAACCGAGATTGTTTCCATGACGGAAAATTTGGAAAAAACCATCGAGCGTCTGACCATGGATACCTTGTTGGACGGCGAATACGATAAATCCAACGCCATTCTCACCTTCCACGCCGGTGCCGGCGGAACCGAGGCGCAGGATTGGGCGCTGATGTTGTTCCGCATGTACTCCCGGTACGGGGAGCAGAACGGGTTTAAGGTCAAGTGCCTTGATATGTTGGACGGCGATGAAGCGGGCATTAAATCCGCCGTGTTGATGCTGGAAGGCCCCAACGCTTACGGTTATATGAAGTCCGAGTCGGGAGTTCACCGTTTGGTGCGCGTGTCTCCCTTCGATGCATCGGGCCGCCGCCAAACGTCCTTTGCTTCCGTGGAAGTTATGCCCGAAATTGAAGACGATAAGTCCATTGAGATTCGGGAAGAAGATCTGGAGATTGAATGTCACCGCGCTTCCGGTGCCGGCGGTCAGCACGTTAACAAGACCGACTCCGCCGTCCGCATCAAGCATATCCCCACGGGAATCGTTACCGGTTGTCAGACCGAGCGCTCCCAAAAGCAAAACCGGGAAATGGCTTTGAAGATGTTGAAGTCCAAACTGTTGGAAATCAAAGAGCGGGAACATTTGGAAAAGATCGAAGACATCAAGGGCGTTCAGATGGACTACGGATGGGGCTCTCAGATCCGTTCCTACGTATTTATGCCCTATACGTTGGTCAAAGACCACCGCACCAACTTTGAAATGGGAAACGTTAACGCCGTTATGGATGGCGACTTGGAAGGCTTTATCAACGCCTACCTCAAATATTTGAAATCCGGAAATCAATAAAAGAAAAACACGGGGAACGCGAAAGCGTTTCCCGTGTTTTTCCGAAAGGAAATAAAAATGAAGAGGTAAAAAGAAAGGTTCATTTTCTTGATACTTCTATTTTACACCTTTCTGTGTCCTATAAACAGGACGTTTTGCAAAAAAATACAGGTGCCGCGAGGGAATACGGCACCTGTAAACGGCGGAGAGGGGGACCGCCGCGTCGTTTCATTTTCACCCCAAAGTCTCAGCAGGCATTGAGGTTTTCATGAAACAAAAAAGGAGGAGAACTTGTCTCTTTGGAATAAGCGTGCAAGTTGCAACTTTCTGCCGAGGAAGGGAGCCTCGGTGGGTTGCGAAAAACCTCGAAAAAACGGTTTTATTTAGGTAAATTATAACACAGGTTTTTTCAAAAGTCAAGCGATTTTTTATAAGTTTTTAAAATTCATCACCATTGGAAGATATTGCTAAATTATCGCAGTTAAAATTGTTTATTTTGCACAAATAAATAGTGAATAGTACCAAAACGCAAGAAGAATGTTTGGTAAGCGTTCGCATTTTTATTCATTTATACATTTTTTATACAATACAAAAATTCCGCAAGAGCGAGTGTCTCTTGCGGAATTGTTTCTCAGGCGTTTTTGCGAATTTTTCGGAAGACCAGCGCCAACGCCAAACCCGCGGCAATGGCGACGACCAAATCGAAAATGACCGTTAAAGCAAAGGTGGCAACTAAGATGATAATATCCTTCCAATCCTTTTCTTTGCAGATGGCGACAAATTCCCGCCATTCGCTCATGTTGTATGCCACCATGAAGAGGATCGCCGCAATGGCTGGCATGGGAATCAGCGCCGCGTAGGGCATGAGCACCAAGAGAACCAACAACAGAACCAAGGCGTGAACCATGCCGGCGATGGGGGTTCTGCCGCCGTTTTTCACGTTGGCGGCGGTGCGGGCGATGGCGCCCGTGGCGGGGATTCCGCCAAACAGAACCGATGCAATGTTGCCCAATCCCTGTGCCATCAGTTCGGCGTTTGGATTATGCTTGTCTTTCACCATGCCGTCGGCAACCACGCAGGACAACAAGGATTCCACCCCTGCCAACAGCGCAATGGTGACGGCGTTGGGCAGAAGGGCGACGATTCGTTCAAAACTGAAGTTCAATCCCCCGAAGTCCACCTTGGGAAGTCCTGCGGGAATGGTGTACAAATCTCCGATGGTGTACACCTTTTCCTGAAATCCCGGGAGAAACGCCACGGCAAGAGCGCCGACAACTACAGCAATGAGAGACGGCGGCACTCTCTTTTCTAATTTGGGGTAAAAAATCAAAATGGCAAGACAAAGAAGTCCTACCGCCAAGGCTTGCCAGGAAAGAGAGCCGATGGATTGCAGATTTGCTTCCACTTTTTCCATGGTTTCAATGGGTTTTACGCCGTCGGCGTAGGTCAATCCGAAAAAGTCTTTCACTTGACCCAACAGAATGGTGACGGCGATTCCCCCGGTGAATCCTACGGTAATGGTTTTGGGGATATAGCGAATCAGACCACCGAGTTTGCAAATTCCCATTAAAATCAGCAAGATTCCCGCCATGACCGTGGCGAGGAAGAGACCGTCCATGCCTTGTGTCGCCACGATTCCCGCAACCACCGTTGCAAAGGCGGCGGTGGGACCGGCAATCTGCACGCGACTTCCCCCTAAGAGGGAAACGACGAATCCGGCGGCAATGGCGGTGTAGATTCCGCATGCCGGTTCTACCCCCGAGGCCAACGCCAATGCAATGGAGAGGGGGAGCGCGATGATGGCAACGATGAGCCCGGCAATCAAATCTTTGACCAATTGACTGCCGTTATAATTCTTCAGTGCCGAAATGATTTTCGGCTGTAAATAAAATTCCTTTTTCATGATGCTTCCTTTTCAATTTTTCGGCAATGCCAAGGGATATTATACACCTTTTGTCGAGGTTTGTCAAGGAAAAATACAATTATTTTTTATTTAATAAGGAAAGCAATGCAGATTTTTCGTTGGGAGCGGTGCCGTCCAGGACGGCGTCCAACAAAAATTGCAATTTTTCACCGATTTCCTTGCCTTCGTATCCCAATTTTATCAAATCGTTGCCCTTGACAGCCAAATCACGCAAGGAAAAGCATTGTTTTTCCGAAAGAATTTCCCGCGCCAAGGATTCCAAGGGGCCGTAGCTGTCTTGACGGAAATGAAATTCCGGCGCCAGCGCCAAATTGTCTGCCCGCATTAAGGAGATGAGGTCAAAAAATCCCGATTCTCCCAATTTGTTCAGCTTGCGTCGGACGGCGGCGGGGGTGAGGTCGATGGGTGCGTCATGGTGCCGAATCAGGTTGACGACGCGCTCCCGAAGGTCGTTGGACGCGCGGAGACGTTGCAATATGCCGTCTGCCGCTTCCGCCGAGCGTTTTGCGTGACCGAAAAAGTGTCCCACTCCGGCTTCGTCTAAGGAAAAGCAGTCGGGTTTCCCCACGTCGTGCAACAAAGCCGCCCAACGAAGATGAGGCGTTGGTGCAACTTGTTCCACGGCGTGTATCAAATGGGTGTAGAGGGGGTAGAGGTGGTGGAAATTTTTTTGGTCGAAGCCAACGGTGGGCAAAAGTTCCGGTAAAAATACGCCGATGACGTCGGGAAATTCCAAAAGAACGTCTCCTGCGTGGGCGCCGCACAAAAGTTTTGTGAATTCTTCCAAAATTCGTTCCGCGCTGACGGATAAAAGGTTGTCTTTTAGATTTCGTAGTGCTGATTTTGTTTGAGATTCCAAGGGGAATCCCATGGTTGCGGAAAATCGAAGGGCGCGCAAAATTCGTAGACCATCTTCGCGGAATCGCTCCGAGGGGTCTTCGACGCAGCGCAAAATCCCGGCGGAAAGGTCGTTTTGTCCGTCAAAAGGGTCGACGATGCCCGCGTCGGGTGCCCACGCCATGGCGTTGACGGTGAAATCCCGTCTCGCAAGGTCTTCGGTCAAAGACTGTGTGAAGCAAACTCCGTCGGGACGTCGACCGTCGGTGTAGGCTCCGTCCACCCGATAGGTGGTGACTTCCACGGAGAGTCCGTCCCAAAGAACGGTAACGGTGCCGTGTTGCAATCCCGTGGTGACGGTTTTGACGTCAGAAAAAAGGTTCAACGTCTCTTCCGGAAGAGCTGACGTGGTAATGTCGTAATCGTGAGGAGCAACATTGCGCAAAAAATCGCGAACGCACCCGCCCACGAGAAAAGCCTCGTGGTTAAAGGATTTTAGTTTGTTCAATACTGCAATCGCTCGCGCGTCAAATTCCACAAAATCACAGCCTTAATGAGAGGTAGCGTTCTTTTTCTTTCGGAAGAAAGAAAAAGAACCAAAAAGAAAGTCAAGGCGCCGCAATCCTTGCGGCGGGGAAAGGAAAAGGGGTATTTTAATAATACCCCCTTCTTCGGCGAATGGAATTCGCCGTTTTGCTTTTTTCTTTTTTTGGTACTTTTCTTCTGACTTACTTCCGTTCCAACTTGTCTTTGCCGCCCATGTAGGGTTTCAAGACTTCGGGAATGGTGACGGTGCCGTCTGCCTGCAGGTGGTTTTCCAAAAAGGCAATCAGCATTCTGGGGGGAGCCACCACGGTGTTGTTCAAGGTGTGCGCCAAATATTTCTTGCCGTCTTCTCCGTTGACGCGAATCTTCAGGCGGCGGGCTTGGGCATCTCCCAAATTGGAGCAAGAGCCCACTTCAAAGTACTTCTGCTGGCGGGGAGACCAGGCTTCCACGTCGATGGATTTCACCTTCAGGTCTGCCAAGTCTCCGGAGCAACATTCCAAGGTGCGAACGGGGATTTCCAAAGACCGGAACAGGTCTACGGTGTTTTGCCACAGCTTTTCAAACCACATGGGAGATTCTTCGGGCTTACAGATAACGATCATTTCTTGTTTTTCAAACTGATGAATTCGATAAACGCCGCGCTCTTCGATGCCGTGCGCGCCTTTTTCCTTTCGGAAGCAGGGAGAATAGCTGGTCAGCGTCTGAGGAAGGGATGCTTCGGGCAAAATTTGATCAATAAATTTTCCGATCATGGAGTGTTCGCTGGTGCCGATCAAATACAGGTCTTCCCCTTCGATCTTATACATCATGGCTTCCATTTCCGCAAAGGACATAACGCCGGTGACGACGTCGGAGCGAATCATGAAGGGGGGCACGCAATAGGTAAATCCGCGGTCGATCATAAAGTCGCGCGCGTAGGAAATGACGGCGGAATGAAGGCGTGCAATGTCGCCCATGAGATAATAGAATCCGTTTCCGGCAACGCGGCGGGCGGCGTCTAAGTCGATTCCTTTGAACATTTCCATGATTTCCGTGTGGTAGGGAATTTCAAAATCGGGAACGACGGGATCTCCGTACCGCTGAACTTCCACGTTTTCGCTGTCGTCTTTTCCGATGGGAACGGTGGGGTCGATGATTTGGGGGATTACCATCATTTTCTTGGTCAATTCCTCGTTGACGGCGGCTTCCCGTTTGGAGAGTTCGTCGATTTTTGCTCCGTCGTTGGCGACTTCTGCCTTGACCGCTTCTGCCTCTTCTTTCTTTCCCTGCCCCATGAGCATGCCGATCTGCTTGGAGATTTTATTGCGTTTTGCCCGCAAAACTTCCACTTCTTGCTTGATTTCCCGCAATTCTTTGTCCAGGGCAATAACTTCGTCCACTAAAACCAATTTGCCGTCTTGGAACTTTTTGCGGATATTTTCCTTTACCAAGTCGGGATTTTCCCGCACGAATTTAATGTCTAACATAGTTTATACTCCTTCTTCGGGAATGAGCCGAGCGATCAAGTCATTCAGGTCATCCGTGTTGTAAAATTCCAATTCGATTTTGCCCTTTGCTTTGCCTCTGGGAGCGGAAATTTTTACCTTGCGCCCAAAGGAGCGGGTCATAGACGTTTCCAATTCCGTCAGATAGACGTCCTTTTTCTTGACGGGGCGGGGCGCTTTTTTGCCCAACCTCGCCCGTACCAAGGCTTCGGTCTCCCGTACCGAAAGATTTTTTTCCGAAACCATCGTTGCAATTTTTAAGACTTCCTCTTCGCTCAATACTTCGCAAAGGGGGAGCAGGGTGCGGGCGTGTCCCGAGGAGAGATTTCCGCTTAATATCAAGGTTAAAACCTTTTGGGGTAAGGCTAAGATGCGCAGTGCGTTTGCTACGGCGGGACGGGATTTGCCCACCTTCGCGGCAACCTGTTCTTGGGTCATGGAATACTCGTTCATTAAAACGCGGTATCCTTCCGCTTCTTCCACGACGTTCAGGTCTTCCCGTTGCAGATTTTCAATCAATCCTAATTCTAAGGCGGAGCGGTCGTCTTCTTCCCGAATGACTACGGGAACTTCTTGCAATCCCGCCATGCGGCAAGCGCGCCAACGGCGTTCTCCCGAAATGATTTGATAGCGGCCGCCGTCAATGGCGCGAACCACTAAGGGTTGCAGCAGTCCGTTTGCGGCGATGGAATCCGCTAAAACTTGCAACGCTTCCTTATCAAAGTATTTGCGGGGTTGTTTTTTGTTGGGCTCCACCGCTTGTAAAGAAACGGTTCGAATAGGGCCTTCGGCGACGATATCGTCGGTGGCATTGTCAAACAACAGTGCGTCCAGACCCTTTCCTAATCCTTTTTTCATAGCGTTGTCCTTTCGTGTTTCACGTGAAACATTTCTGTTTTTCATTGTATTTGCAATGGTTACAGGAATTTCTTTTTCTGATTTTTAATGACTTCCTGTGCCAAGTCCCGGTAGGCAATGGCGCCTTTTGCGTGCTTGTCGTAGTAGTTGATGGGTTCGCCGTGGCTGGGGGCTTCGCTGATGCGGACGTTTCGGGGAATGACGGTTTTGAAAATCTTTCCCGCAAAATATTTTTTTACTTCCGCAAGAACTTGGGTCGTCAGATTCAGTCGCCCGTCGTACATGGTAATGAGGATTCCCTCAATGTCTAAGGTGGGGTTGTACAATCGGCGCACCTGACGAATGGTGTTGGTTAGTTGAGAAAGTCCTTCCAGGGCGTAAAATTCGCATTGAATGGGAATCAGCACCGTGTGGGCACAGACCAAGGCGTTCAGAGTCAGCAATCCCAAAGACGGCGGACAGTCAATAAGCACGAAAACAAAATCCACGGAAAAAGGCTGATTCAACGCGTTTTTCAAGCATTGCTCCCGCTTTTCCATTTCTACCAATTCTACTTCGGCGCCTGCGAGATCCATGTTGGAAGGAAGGATCCAAAGGCTCTTGAATTTGGTTTGGGCAACGGCGTCTCCCAACGTTGCATTGCCTACCATTACTTGATAGAGGGACGCTTTGATCTGTCGCTTGTTGATGCCACAGCCGGAAGTTGCGTTGCCTTGAGGGTCTAAGTCTACCAACAAGACTTTTTTCCCTGCCTCTGCCAAGCAAGAAGCCAAATTGACGACGCTGGTAGTCTTCCCCACGCCGCCCTTTTGATTTGCTACTGCAATGATCTTCATGTGTGTGTCTCCTTAGAGTAGTACGCTTATTTTACCATATTATAAAAAGAAAATCAAGAGGGGGAAAGGAATGTTTCACGTGAAACATTGCAGAAAAATGTGATAAAATCAAGGGAAATCAACGTTTTTAAACTATTTGCAAATTTTGCACGTTCACGCTTTTTCCGGTGGTGCCATAGGATAAAATGGAAGGAGCGGTTGCATGGAGATTGTTTTTCAAGGATTGGTGGCGTTGTTTGCCTTAATCGGATTGTTTGGAGTTTTTTGGCGTTTGATTCTTCTTTGCGTGGGAGAAAAAATGAAGAGAGAATCCCTGCGGATTTTGGTGAAAGTTCAGGACGAGACCGACCCCGTTGCCCTCATGGAAGATTTGCAAAAATTATCGTATTCTCTGATTTTTTGCCGGGATTTGCGCCTTTGGCTGGTTTGCCCCAAAGGAGGCAAACAAGAAAAACTTTGTCGCTATTTGGCACAACAAAATCCTTTGGTTCGGGTTCTTGCCCCGGAGCAACTAAAAGACGAAACCAAGGCGTTTTGGGAAGAATTATGAGCGCCTTTCGGCGCTCATTTGTCATTCGGCTTTGACACGCTCTGCAAGAGCGGTTTTTAAATCCTCGTCCGGGGACGAGCCGTCCAAAAAGTCAAAGGAAATCTCTCCAATAATGACGGCGTTGGATTTGGAAAGTGTCTGTGCAAAAGATTTGGAAACAGAGACAAAACCCTTGATATTCCCGGGATATAGGGTTGTGATGCCTTCCAAAGAAACCTTCCCCGCAGCAATCTGTTCTTCGGTCAAAAAGCGCACTCGGCGTGTTCCGTTTTCCGAAAGAGTTTTCCAAAGGTCTCCGTAAAGAGCATCGTAGGACTTGGGCGGTTCTTGTTCTCCTAAGGCGTTGGAAAAAATCAGAATTCCCCGAGTGGGATCTTGCTCCGCCAAAGGTTGTTGCTTGGCAAGAAGTTGGGGGTAGGTTTTTAGGGTTTCTTTATGGGCGTCCAACTGTTCTTTTGTAAAGTTTGCGGTAGACAAGGAAAAAACTTGATGCTTTCCGCAAATTTCCCCTTGTGCCGCAACGTTTCTCCCCTCTTCCAATGCCCACGCGCCGTCCAATTCCACGGCAATCTTTTTGTCGGTCAGCGAGGTGAGTAGTGCGAGCATCATATCGGCGTCGGCACCGTCGCTAAGGGAAAGTCCCACGATGTCAAAATCGTGTTGCTCCACGGCTTGCCAAAGGTCAACCACGCCGGAAAATGCCGTATTCATGCCGTTTCCGTAAGTTCCCAAGGAGAACAAGATGGGAACCGACGCATCAGCGCTGCGGTAGATATCCACCATAATTTCTAAGAAATCAAAAAGTTGTTTTTGCCGGAATCGGCGCCAATCAACTGCGCAGGCGTCGGTGACGTCTTTGGGATTCATGGCTTCTAATTCGGAGCGATTGGAAACGTTGATTTTTCTCGCGTTTGCAAGGTTTTGCCAAGAGCCGTAGGTGTCTTTCAATTGGTCGTAAAAGCCGCGGAGCGATCCTTCGGAATAATCCAGATCGGCATTGACCGAAAAGTCAAATTCTCCAAAGCACGAGAGGCGAACGCCCCATCGGGTCAAAACGCTTCCGTAGGTTTCGGCGGCGTGAAGGGCAAAGTTTTGCAGGGTATTCTCCACCGTCTTTCGGGTTTTGGGATCGGAAAAAGAAAGGAAGGAGCCGCGATCTTCTACGGTGTAAACTCCGCCGCTTTCGGTTTTTTGCAGAGCCAACTCGTCTGCCCAGGACAGGTCTTTCGTCCAAAGCAATGGCTGTAAGGAAATGTTTAACCCGGCGTCGGAAAAGATTTCAACGACTTTGTCCAAATACGCCCAATTAAAGTGCCCCTTGACGGGCTCGAACGCCGACCAAAGGACCCCGAAGTCAAGAGCGGTAAATCCGCATTCTTTCGCCTTTTTTGCGTAATCTAACGCATCTTCTTCCGAGACGATCTGCCACGACCACACCGTCAGATACACGTGGTTGGAATTGCGAATTTCTGCGGCTTGCTCTTTCTCGTAATTTCCGCTGCTCGCGGGGGAGCAAGCGCTGGTGAAAAGCAATATCGGAATCAAAAGAAAAGTAAGAATGATTTTTATTCTCATTTTTTCTCCTTTCAAAAAAGCGGCGATGTCGGGATATATTTTTTTCAGTATAGCATATTTTGGGGGAATTGTCAAATTTTCCGCTTGCAAAAAAAATGCAAACTTATAAAGTTTTTTTTGGAAAATCATTGACAAATGCCCCCTTATCATGTATAATATAGTATTATAATATATATTGGGAAGTGTCGCCCAGACGCTCCTCTCTCATATTTACCCAGGACAGGAGAAAAAAATCATGGGAATGAACATCGTGCAAAAAATCATTAAGAACCATCTGGTTTCCGGGGAAATGATTCCCGGCAAAGAGATTGCCATTCGCATCGACCAGACTTTGACCCAAGACGCAACGGGTACCATGGCATATCTGCAATTTGAAGCCATTGGGATTCCTCGGGTGCGCACCGAGTGTTCCGTGGCGTATATCGACCACAACACGCTGCAGACCGGCTTTGAAAACGCCGACGACCATCGTTATATTCAATCTTGCTGTGAAAAATACGGCTTGTACTATTCCCGTCCCGGCAACGGAATTTGCCACCAAGTGCATCTGGAACGCTTCGGCGCTCCCGGGAAGACCCTGTTGGGAAGCGATTCCCATACCCCCACCGGCGGCGGAATCGGTATGATGGCCATCGGTGCCGGCGGCTTGGACGTTGCCGTTGCCATGGGTGGCGGTGCGTTCCATTTGAATATGCCTGAGGTGATTCGGGTAAACTTACACGGAAAATTGCGTGCCGGCGTTGCGGCAAAGGATATTATCCTGAAACTTTTGGAGATCCTTTCGGTCAAGGGCGGCGTCGGAAAAGTGATTGAATACGGCGGAGATCTGTCTTCTCTCACCGTTCCCGAACGTGCTACGATTACGAATATGGGTGCCGAATTGGGCGCTACCACTTCCATTTTCCCCGCCGATGACGTGACCCGCGCTTTCTTGGAAGCTCAAAAGCGGGGCGACGTGTTCGTTCCCTTGGCGGCGGACGAAGACGCGGAATATTCCCGTGTCATCGACATTGACCTTTCGACTTTGGAACCCCTTGCCGCGTGTCCCCATTCTCCCGACAATATCAAGTCCATCAAGGAATTGGAAGGGAAGAAGGTCGATCAAGTCTGTATCGGTTCTTGTACCAACTCTTCTTATTTGGATCTGATGAAGGTTGCCAAAATTTTGAAGGGTAAGACCGTGGCAGAGCACGTTTCTTTGGTCATTGCTCCCGGTTCCAAGCAAGTTTTGGATATGCTTGCCAAAAACGGTGCGTTGAGTGATATTATTTCCGCCGGTGCCCGTATTTTGGAATGTGCTTGCGGTCCTTGTATCGGTATGGGACAGGCTCCCAATTCTGCCGGGGTTTCTCTGCGTACCTTTAACCGTAATTTCGAAGGACGTTCCGGCACCGCGGACGGTCAGATCTATTTGGTCTCTCCCGAAACGGCCGCCGTATCCGCTCTGACGGGAGTCTTTACCGATCCCATGACGAAAGTTCCCGATCTGACGGTGGAAATGCCCAAGGAATTTGAAATTAACGATAATATGATCGTCAAGCCCTATCCCGTCGATCATGAATGCGAAGTGGTCTACGGCCCCAATATCAAGCCCTTCCCCCTGAACAAAGAATTGGCGGAAACCCTGTCTGCCAAGGCGGTTCTGAAGGTGGGTGATAACATTACCACCGACCACATTATGCCGGCGGGCGCCAAGATTTTGCCCTTCCGCTCCAACATTCCTTATTTGTCTCAGTTCTGCTTCGGCGTGTGCGACAAATCCTTCCCCGAGCGCGCTTTGGAATGGGGCGGCGGATTCGTTATCGGCGGACAGAATTACGGACAGGGTTCTTCCCGTGAGCACGCCGCGCTGGTTCCCCTGTACTTAGGCGTCAAGGCTGTGGTGGCAAAATCCTTTGCCCGTATTCACGCCGCAAACCTCATTAACTCGGGGATTCTGCCCCTGACCTTTGAAAACGAGGCGGATTACGACCGCATTGACCAGGGGGACGAATTGGAAATTCCCGCCATTCGTAAAAACGTGGAAGACGGCACTCCCATGGTGCTCGTCAACAAGACCAAGGGCATCGAAATTCCTCTGACCACCGTCTTTACCGACCGTCAGAAGAAGATGATTTTGGCGGGCGGACTTCTCAACGCCACCAAGAACGGCTGATATGAAAGCCTTGATTTCTGCAATCAACCGCTGGTTTGCCCCGGCACTGTATCTTTCTTACGCAGGGTTGTGCCTGATTCTCTTCGGCGTTACGCCCAACGGGAAATTAGGCTTGCTCTTTGCCCTTCTCTGGGCGGTGGTGACTGCCGTCGCCTTGCGATGGGGCGTTTGGGGAATTTTAAAATCGGCACGCAAGCACACCGACCCCACGGAATGGAAGATTCTTCTTCGCGTGACGGAAGGGTTGTTGCTTCTGCTGACGATAACGGCGTTGGTTTTTGCCGTTATATTGCGAGAAATTCCCGCCGTTTGGCTCTTTTTCCCCTTGCCTCTCTTCGGGTTGCGGGGAGCTTTTGCGTGGGAAGAATAGAACTTAGGTATTGAAAATTTTAACCAAATAGGAGATATAAGTATGTACGAAGCACAAATTCAAGCGGCAACCGAAAAATTTGCCGCGTTGTTGGAAGAACAGTTGAAACGCGTGGACGGTCTGAAGTCCCAAGGGGATTTTGTGGACTATTCCAAGCTGGATAAAATCATCATCGGTGTTTGCGGCGGAGACGGCATCGGCCCCACCATTACCGCCCAATCTCGTCGGGTGTTGGAGTACCTTTTGGCGGATCAAGTTAAGGCAGGCAAGGTGGAATTCCGCAATATTGACGGCTTAACCATTGAAAATCGCGTCAAGGTTATGAAAGCCATTCCCGACGACGTTATGGAAGAATTGAAGGCTTGCCACGTCATTCTGAAGGGACCCACCCATACGCCCAATGCCGGCGACGGATACCCCAACATTGAATCTGCAAACGTTGCCATGCGGAAGGCGCTTGACCTGTTTGCCAACGTCCGTCCCGTCAAGGTTCCCGACCAAGGCATTGATTGGACCTTCTTCCGAGAAAATACCGAGGGCGGATACGCCGTAGGCTCCAAGGGCGTCAACGTGTCCGAGGATTTGGGCATCGACTTTACCGTGGCTACCACCCAAGGGTGCGACCGCATTGCGGAAATTGCCTTTGATTACGCCAAGAAAAACGGGAAAACTCGCGTAGAAGTCGTCACCAAAGCAAACATTATCAAAACTACCGACGGCAAGTTCCTGGAACGGTGCCATAAGATTGCGGAACAGTATCCCGACATTCAGCTGAACGAATGGTTTATCGATATTATGACGGCAAAATTGATTGACGAAAAGCGCCGTCGCGACTTCCAGGTATTCGTTCTGCCCAATCTGTACGGCGATATCATCACCGACGAAGCCGCCGAATTCCAAGGCGGCGTGGGGACGGCAGGCTCTGCCAACATCGGTAAAAAATACGCTATGTTCGAAGCTATTCACGGGGATGCTCCCCGTATGGTACGGGAAGGTCGTGCAAAATACGCCGACCCCTCTTCCATGCTCCGTGCCGCCGTATTGTTGCTCTCTCATATCGGTTATCAGGCGGAATCGGATAAACTTTCCGCGGCGTTGGACGAATGTATGTTCACCGAGCGCAAGTTGGTTGTCACCGGCAGAGATACCGGCTGCACCGGCGACGAATACGCCGATTACGTGATGAGTAAACTGTAAAAGCCATAGGGTGTTCCTTTCTTTCTTTTCCCGAGAAAAGAAAGAAAGGAACCGAAAGAAAGAAAAGCGAAATTCGGCGAATTGCATTCGCCGAGGCAGAATCTTTTTTATACCTCTTCCCCCTGACGCAAGGATTGCGTCAGCCTTGGCTTTTCTTTTTAAGTGAGACCCAAAAAATTCAAGCCGAAGGCGCAGTATTTTTTGCCGGTCGACACTTATGCAGAGGCAGGTTCTTTTTCTTTTCTTCCGAAAAGAAAAAGAACATCAATTCTCGTAAACTTTCAGAAAGGAGTCTCCCATGAAACAGCCTTCGGTCAAGGTGATTGCCAACAACAAAAAGGCGTATCACGACTATTTTGTAGAAGAAAAATTGGAAGCGGGCATTTCTCTTGCGGGCACGGAAGTCAAGTCGGTCCGCATGGGGCGGGTGAATCTCAAGGATTCCTATTGTTCTGTCAAAAACGGGGAGATGCTCCTTTTGGGCGCTCATATTTCTCCCTACGAAAAGGGGAATATTTTCAACAAAGACCCTTTACGGGAGCGTAAGTTATTGTTGCACCGCAAGGAGATCGACCGACTTTTCGGCAAAGTCAAGCAAGACGGGTATTCCTTGATTCCCTTGCAGATGTATCTCAAAGGTGCTTACGTCAAGGTGGAGCTTGGTCTTTGCAAAGGTAAAAAACTGTACGATAAGCGGGAAGCCGCCGCCAAACAATCGGCAAAACGAGACATGGAACGCTCCATGAAGATCGAACGATAGGAGAACGGAAATGGAAAACACTATTTTATTTGAATCTGCTCCCGCTTTTTCCGTCCCCTGTGACGTGGTGGACAGGCATCTCAACGCTCCCGAAGTGGAATTGCGACTGATTTTGTTGTTGTTGCGCAATGCCAACGCCGCTTTTTTGAAGGAAGACTTGCTTCGTACTCTCTCCGTGGACGAGCCTCGGTTGGAAGAAGCTTTCGGATATTGGGTCAAGGCGGGCGTTCTCTTCCGCGTGGGTGGAAAATATACCCTGCAGAGACCTCAACTGAAGGCGTCGGACTTCATGACCTATCACCCCGATACCGTCGCACGGCGGTTGGAAGGGGATACAGCGTTGCAATTCCTTTACAAAGAAGCCGAAACCGCTCTGAAAAAGCCTCTTACTTCTGCCGATGCGTCTCTGATTTTGTCTTTGGTGGATTGGTGCGGACTTCCGGCGGAAGTGGTGGCGCTCTTGATTCGTTACGGGGGAGACAACGGAAAATCCTTGCGTCAAATGGCGCAGACCGGTGTTAAATGGGCGGACGACGGTGTCAAGACTTTTGAACAGGCAGAAGAGTTGATCCGTCAGGAGACCGAACGGAAAAACACCGTCAACCGCATTGCCGCCCGCTTTGGGATTCTGGGCACTCGTGCCCTGTCCGAGGCGGAGTGCAAGACCTTCCTGAAATGGAAAAACGAGTTGGGTTACGATTTGGACATGATCGGACTCGCCTATGAAGAAACGGTGAAAAATACCGGAAAATACGCATATCCCTACATAGATAAAATCCTTGTTATGTGGCACGATGCCGGGTATCGTACCCCCGACGAGGTTGCCGCGGCTCCCAAGCCGGAACAAAAACCCCAAAAGCGCACCCCTGCCCGCCGCAGTACGGCAAACAATCCCCGAAAATCCGCCGTCGCCAACGACGCGCTGGATTTAGCGTGGGAAATTGTGGGAGGAGAATGATATGAACAAAAATAAATGTCTGGACGCGGTCAACCAGCTGATGGAAGACCGCCGCACTCAGGGAAAAATCGAGGAAAACCGCCGTCGGGAAGAAATTTCCGCCGCCGTTCCCGCCATTGCCGCAAAGGAACGGGAGTTGCAGGAAAATCACGCCGCTTTTTTCCGCTTCATTGCAGAACGGGACGACAGTGAAGAAAAATTCATGGAATTCCGCGAAAAGTCCTTGTCTCTTCAGGCGGAAATTCAATCCCTTTTGGTGCAAAACGGCTATCCCGCCGACTACCTCGACCCCGTGCATCATTGCAACTTGTGTTTTGACGAGGGCGTCGTGGACGGAGAACTGTGCGCTTGTTACAAGCAAGCGTTGTCGGAACAATATCTCAAAGAATCGGGCATGAGTGCCCTGTTCCACGGTTCGTCCTTTGCCAAGTACGATTTGTCCCTCTATCCCGAAGAGGCGCGGGCAAAGATGAAAAAATTAGTGGACTTTTCCAAAAAATACGTAGAGACCTTCGGGGAAGAGTCTCAAAATCTCCTTTTTGTGGGAGAGCCCGGGTGCGGAAAGACCTTTTTGTCGGTCTGCATTGGTTGTGAGTTGATTCGCACGGGAAAATTCGTTCTCTACGCTCCCGTTCAGGAATTGTTGAACGATTTTGAGGCCGCTACCTTCCGCAACAAAGAGGCGGGACTGCCCACCGACGATTATTTGGAAGCCGACCTTTTGATTATTGACGATCTGGGTACGGAATTTTATTCTTCCTTTGTGGAATCGACGCTGTATTCGGTCATCAACACCCGATTGACCCGCAAAAAGCCCACGTTAATCAGCACCAACCTTTCCATTGAAGACCGCGGGGAATGTTACGCTTCCCGTCTCAATTCCCGCCTGACCTATTCCTTCTTGAATTTGGATTTTCCCGACGCCGACCTGCGGGCGGAAAATCTTCGACGCAAAGTTGCCCGGAAAAGGAAATAACCCGATGAAAAGAATGCTCTTTCTCCTTTGGGGATTGTTGCGTCGCCACGCCAGCTTCCTTTTTTGCGAGACCGATTCGGACGAATTCCTTTTGATTCGCGCTCTGCGCCCGCTGTTCGCCAAGGTCGTCGCGGAAGAGATTCCTGCGTCGGAACGTCAAGCCGTTGCTTGCGGAAAAAGCACCCTCTTTTCGGTACGCTTTCCCCAAATTCTGAAATTTTCCCAATTTGAACTTCCCTTTTACGGTTCCGCCGTTCGTGCGCCACCGCAGAATGCCTGATTTCCACAAAATATAAAGAAAGAAATTAGGTGTTTTTATGTCTTGGTTTATTTTTGCCATTTTGGCATTGTTCTGTTGGAGCGGTTCCGACCTGTTCTCCAAAATCGGTTGTTCCGAAGAAAAAGATAAGCACGCCCATCTGCGCATGGTAATTGCCGTGGGTGCCATCATGGGACTTCACGCCCTGTACGAAATCATTTTCGGCGGCGTCGTTATTACTCCCCAAGTGCTTTTGGCGTATCTTCCCGTTTCCCTGTTGTACATATTCTCCATGATTTTGGGATACGTGGGACTTCGCTATATCGAGTTGTCCATTTCCTCTCCCATCTGTAACTGCAGCGGTGCCTTGGTTGCTGTTCTGTGCATCGTTATGGGCATGACGGAAATCTCCGCATTGCAAATTATTGCCGTTGCTTTGATTTGCGTGGGCGTCATTTCTTTGGGCGTGGTCGAAGCCACCGAAGACGAGGAATTGCGTGCCCGCCGTCAGGAGAAATCCAATCGGAAATATGCAAAATCTTGGCTGGCTCTCTGCTTGCCCATCGCCTACTGCCTGTTGGACGCTTTGGGTTCCTTTGCGGATTCCTTGGTGCTGGCAGACCCCACCGACCCCGAGACGATGGCGGGAATCCCCACCTTCCTGCAGGGCTTGGTTCAGGGATTGAACGAAGACAGCGCCAACGTTGCTTACGAGCTGACCTTCTTGGCTGCCGGTTTGATTTGTTTGGTCTATTTGTGGGCCAAAAACGACCTGCAAAGACCCAAAAAAGCAGCGCCCCGCTTCTTGGGCGGTATCTTTGAAACCGCCGGACAGTTTGCCTACATTTACGCTTTGGCAGATACGGAACACGTTGCCATGGCAGCCCCCATTATTTCTGCGTACTGTGTTGCAAGCGTTCTTTGGAGCCGCATTTTCCTGAAAGAAAAATTGTCTTGGAAGCATTACCTTTCCGTAGGACTTGCCATCGCCGGCATTGTTGTTTTGGGCGTTTTGGAAGGGATGGAAGGTTAAAAAATTTGTGTTGGATAACGGAAGGCTATTATGGCAGAAATCCTTGAAATCATAATGATTGTCAGCTTCGGAGTTTCCTGGCCCATGAACGTGATCAAATCTTACCGAGCGCGAACGACCAAGGGCAAGAGTCTTGCGTTCATGTTGCTCATTTTGTTTGGCTACGTGGCGGGCATTACGTCCAAATTCGTCAACGAGGCGTATATGGCAAGCTTTGCGCAAAAATGGTACGTTTTGGTGTTCTACATACTGAATTTCGTTATGGTTAGTGTGGATCTTGCCTTGTACGTGCGCAACCGCAAGCTGGATCGGAAACGAGCCGCGGGGGAAGAGGTTTAAGGGAGGAATCCCGTCGGGTACACTTCTCAATTGCTTCCCCGATCTGAATACGCCCGCCACCGAAGATAAAATCTCCATTGCCGGGGCGTGTGTGGCGTCTTTTGCGCCGATCTTCCCGACCGAACGGAACTTTGTATGAAAAAATATCCCTTGCCGTATGGCAAGGGATATTCGTTTTCATATAAATCAGTCGGCAGAGTAGGGAAGAAGTCCCAGCTGACGGGCACGTTTGATGGCCTCGGTCAGGGCTCTCTGATGGTACGCGCAGGTAGCGGTAACGCGACGGGGCAGAATCTTGCCTCTTTCGCTCATGAACTTGCGCAGTTTTGCAACGTCTTTATAATCGATGGTGCAGTTGGGGTCGGCACAGAATTGGCAGACCTTTTTGCGGGGCTTTCTCTTGAAATCCCGAGGAGCTCTCTCAGCGCGTTCTGCGGGAGCAGCGGCAGGAGCCTGAACGGGAGCAACAGTATTATTCTCCATGTGGAAATCTCCTTTGTAAATTCATGCTTCCTTAGAAGGGCAGTTCCGCATCGTTTCCGTCTACGTCCTTAATATCGGAGAAGAAATCGGAGTTAGATGCATTGGAAAATCCTTCCCGGTCGCCGGTTGCGGGAGCAACGGCGGAAGCGGAACCGGAATCGCGGTTTTTGGACTCTCCGAATTGCAACTCGTCTACAATAACCCGAGTCGTGCGCCGATTGTGGCCTTCCTTGTCCTTCCATTGATCGACCTGGATATTACCGAAGACGATGATGGAAGAGCCTTTGCGGAAGTATTTGCTCAAAAATTCGGCGTTGCGGTTGAAGGCGGTGCAGTCGATGAAATCCACCTGACGTTCGTTGGATTCTTTACTGACGTAGCGGCGATTCACGGCAACGGTGAACTGCACGATGGAGACGTTGTTTGCAGAGGTTTTCAGTTCGGGGTCTGCGGTGAGTCGGCCCATGAGGATCACTTTGTTAATGTTCATGCGGGAATCGCTCCTTTCGGATGTTAAGTTTTGTGTGCTTATTTATCGGTTCTCACGACGAGAGAACGAAGCACGCCATCGGTAATGCGGTAATTACGTTCCAACTCAGCGGGGAAGGTCACGTCTGCGGTGAAGTTGATGAGAACGTAGTAGGCTTCGGTCTCGTAATTTACGGCGTAAGCCATTCTCTTCTTGCCCCAAACGTCGACGTTGTCGATGGTGGCACCGTTGTCGGTCATCAATTTCTTGAATTTTTCCACAACACCGTTGAGGGCTTCTTCATCAGCGTAGGTCTTGACACTGAGTGCGAATACGGTTTCGTACTTTGCAGTCATTTTTCATACCTCCTTATGGACTCGGCGAAATCGCCTGTAAGGCCCGCGAATGTTTCGCGAGCAAGGAAACAGCCGACGAACCTTTTCCGTCGGTATCGTATATTATACCTTATTTAAAAGAAAAAGTCAAGATAGTTCAAAGAAAGTTCGATTTTCTCGCGATATCTCTAAGGAAGAAATTCTTTTTATAGCAATTTAAACTGATTTTTTTTGAATTCAAGGAGCCCTTCGTCACGCATTTTGCAAAGCTCCTTTGACATGGCGCTTCGGTCCACCGACAGGAAATCCGCAAGTTGTTGACGGTTGAAAGGAATGGTAAAATTTGAACTGTTCTGTCGCTTGGCTTCCTCGGAAAAATAGGAGATGAGTTTTTCTCTCGTGGTGCGTTTGGAGATATGCCCCAACTTCTGCACCAACGTCCGATTCTTTTCTGAGATTGCAAAAAACAGATTTTGCACTACCATAGAATGAAACCTGCAAGCGGCGGAGCAGACGGTAAGGATTTTCTCCACGTCAAAAAAGATAACGGAACTGTCTTCAACGGCTACCACGTCGTTGAGCAACCCACCGCTTTCGGGCGTTGCGTAGGATTCTCCGAACATTTCGCCTACGGCAATACGGTTGACGATGGTTCGATTTCCCCAATAATCATCTTGCTGAACGTGAAGTTCGCCCTTCACAAGCACCGTAAGGTAATTCAGACGCTCCCCTTGGTGAAATACGTATACGTCCTTTTGGTAGGCGTGCAATTTTGCATCAAGACAGGACAACATAGCGCCGATTTCTTCCTCGGCAACCCCTGAAAATAGTTTGGTTCGTTTCAGTATGGGGATATATTTTTTCATAAAAATCTCTTTCCGTTGCAAAAACAACCGACTTGTTTCTTTTATTGTACTATAATAAGGGTGTAATGTCAAGAGCCTCGAAAGGAGATTTTCAATGATTCGAAAAATTATCAAAATCGACGAAGAAAAATGCAACGGTTGCGGTGCTTGTGCCGCCGCTTGTCACGAAGGTGCCATCGAAATGGTAAACGGAAAGGCTCGTCTCACCCGGGAAGATTACTGTGACGGGCTCGGCGATTGTTTGCCCGCCTGCCCCGTGGACGCCATATCCTTTGAGGAGCGGGAAGCTCCTGCTTATGACGAGGTCGCCGTTCTCGCGTCCAAGTCCAAGAAAAAAGACACCTTGCCTTGCGGGTGCCCCGGGACGCAGTCGGGGTCCATTCAGCGTGAAGAACGCTCTTGCTCTGCCGTAAGTACCCACGCAGACAGTCAACTGTCTCAATGGCCTGTTCAGATAAAACTTGTCCCCGTAAACGCTCCCTATTTTAACGAGGCAAAATTGCTTATCGCGGCGGACTGCACCGCCTACGCATACGGCAATTTCCATAAGGATTTCATTCGCGGCCGAGTCGCCCTGATCGGGTGCCCCAAACTCGACGAGGGAGACTACGCCGAAAAACTCTCGGCGATTCTCTCCAACAACGATATCAAAAGCGTGACCGTCGTCCGTATGGAAGTCCCTTGCTGCGGCGGAATTGAGAACGCCGTCAAGCGCGCCCTTATGGCAAGCAAAAAAATGATTCCTTGGAACGTCGTCACCATCTCCACGGACGGAAGAATCTTGGATTAACGGCAAGAAGCGACACAATTGTGCCGCTTCTTTTTTATACCCACAAGAATTCGGTTTATCTGCAAAAATTATCCGATCTGCGTAATAACGAGATGCGCAGAAACCGGCCGCGTCCCGCCGGCAAGGGGGGTAATGGTTAATGCGGCGGCAGTGCCTGCAGGATTTCGAACCGTCAGAATCGAGTTGATAGCGGTAGTTGTTACAATTGCCATGCCTACGATTTGCGAAGCACCCGTAGCCCTGCCGACGACGGGGTATGCCAAATCCTCTCCGTTCAAAGTCAGTAGTAATTGACCCGCCTCATCAACACTCACCTCAAACAGAATCTGATAGGTTCCGATCTGTGCCAAATTAAATGAATCCGGCCCGGTTCTGGAAATATCAGACCCGCTGTTCGGACCGTCTTGCGGGAAACTGACGTCAGTGCCCGGTGCCACGGTTGCCGCGTTATCGGGGGGCATCAGCGCATAGAAATCTGCATAGTTCAGCACGCCGCCGGCAGGGCCTTGAGGACCGGTCTCCCCAATAGGCCCTTGCGGACCAATAGGACCGGGTTCCCCTGCAGGCCCTTGCGGACCCGATATGCCGGGAAAACCTCTTGGACCAATCGGACTTTGCGGGCCGGGAACTCCGGGCAATCCTCTTGGTCCCATAGGACCCGGCATTCCTCTTGGACCGACAGGTCCTTGCGGTCCGGGCGGACATTTGAAACAATCACAGTCGCGGGGACCTTCCTCTCTACGGGAATCTTTTGGGAAACCGCAGTCACAAGCTCGTTTATCATCGTCACGATCTTTCTGACGGCGATTTCCATTATCGTTTTCTCGTCGGTTATTATTGTTATTATAAAAATTCCATTTGTTCATCATCCTCACCTCCTCAGTTCTATAATATTTTATGTCGTAACGGTATGGCGCTTAAACCGTTCAACAATGGAAAAAACGTTGATTTTGATTGTTTATTGATGATTTTTAAACAATCGACCCAACGAAAAAATGAAGGAATTAGATACGTTGTCTCAGTTGGGCAGTACTATGGTAATGAACTTCCATTCCACGGAGGCAAAATAAAGACGATGGTAAAAAAGTGGGAACATGAAGAATAAGCAAATTGTATCTCCGAGCAATATTGAGGAAGATGATCAGAAAAATGTTACCAAACTTTTTTTAAGCCAATCTTCCGTTTTGACAAATGTTTGGTCCGAAAGAGGCGGAAAAGTAAGGGAAAAAGCGGAAAACATTTGTCAAGGTAAAAAATGAAAGGCGATAAAATCGTTGATTTCATCGCCTTTTTTGCAGGGGCACCAGGGATCGACCTGCTCTGCGGAGCAGGCCGGGGCGCGGCTCTGACAGTCCACCGGACTGTCATTCACTTCCTCGCCCGTTCGATCCAATTTTTCTCTATAAAGCAAAGAAATGACCTGCAGCGCAGGTCATTCTTTGTTTGGCAGGGGCCGTAGGGATCGAACCCAGGACCCGCGGTTTTGGAGACCGCTGCTCTCCCGGCTGAGCTATACCCCTGTACAGATTCGGTCTCTATTATAACACAAATTTTTGCTTTTTGCAAGAGGGGAATGTGAATTTTTTATTAAATAAACGTATTTTGAGCTTCTGTAACGATTTTGACTTATTTGTGTGATAATATAAAAAAAATAAAATTGACGGAGGTTCGTTATGCTTCGAGCAGTTTGGTTAGATCAACAGAAAAAGATGGTGTCGGATCGGGATTTTCGGATCTTGGAAAAGGCATCGGGTATTTTATTGAATAATATAGCCCCCAACGATCCGGGGACGTTGTGGAATCCTTATCGCGCCATCGTGCCGTCCATGGCACGTCATCACGCGAAGCCGGACAAACTCCAATTTCCCGGGATTTGGAATTGGGACAGCGCATTCCATACCGTGGCGGTGGCTCGGTTTGACGGCGCTTTGGCGCAGGAACAGATGGAAGCATTTTTCCTGTTCCAAAAGGAAAACGGGTTGCTGCCCGACGTGATTTACATGCCCGTTGCCGACAACAGAATCATGGACCAATACGGCAAGCCGCCGGTTTGGGCGTGGGCGTTGGAACGGCTCGATCGTGTCTATCCCGACGACGTATTTCTGAAAAAAATGTATCCGAAATTGGTTCTCAACGAATCTTTTTGGCGCACCGAACGGTATTGCGCCGAGGACGGCTTGTTCTTCTATTCCACCTCGGAACAGGGCGAAAATCGGGAGAAATATATCCGTTGGGAATCGGGATTGGACGATTCCATTCGCTTTGACGATGACGTCGTTGAATATTTGTATCCCATCGATCTGAACTGTTTTATGATTTCCTTCTATAAATCCATGCAGTATTTGGCATTGCGTCAAGGATTGACGGAAGACGCCGCGAAATGGTACGAGCGGGAGCAGGAATTGACCCGTCGGGTACAGAAAGTCCTTTGGAGCGAGGAAGATCAATGCTTCTGGGATTACAATTTCAAAGAGAAGGACTTCGTGCGGGTGTTGACGCCGGCAGCATTTATGCCTCTGTGGGTGGGAATTGCCACTCCTCTTCAGGCGGCGGCGCTGGAAAAACTTGCCGCAGATCCCAAAAAACTGTATCCCTGTATGCCCACGGTTTCTTTTGATCATCCCAAGTTGGATCCGGTGGGCTATTGGAGAGGTTCCGTTTGGATGAACGTCGCGTATTTTGCCATTAAGGGACTGTACGATTACGGGTTCCGTAAAACCTCCATGGAGATTCGCAACACCTTGTTGGATTGGATGGACAAGGGCGATACCATTTATGAAAATTACAATCCCATTACCGGGGAAGGGAAATGCGGCAGAGACTTCTCTTGGTCTTGCGTTTTCGCTATGGAAATGATTCTGGAGATGAAATAATGAAGTGGGTCATTGCTTCTGATATTCACGGCTCGGCAACCTATTGCGCCGAGTTGCTTGCCGCTTTTGATCGGGAAGGAGCCGACCGTCTGTTGCTGTTGGGGGATCTGTTGTATCACGGCCCCCGCAACGATCTGCCTGACGGATACGCTCCGAAAACCGTCATTGAATTGCTTAACGCGCGCAAAGAGATTCTCTTCTGCGTTCGGGGAAATTGCGAGGCGGAAGTGGATCAGATGGTCTTGGATTTCCCTGTTTTGGCGGATTATATGCTCCTGTACGAATCGGGCAGAATGATCTACGCCACCCACGGACACCATGCGGGAGAGCAAAATCCCCCACCCTTCGCCGAAGGAAGCGTGCTTTTGAACGGTCATACCCACGTGCCCGCTTGTAACGACCACGGGGATTGGTTGTATCTCAACCCCGGCTCGGTCTCCCTTCCCAAGGGAAATTCCCCCCGGGGGTACATGACCTTGGAAAACGGTCACCTGTCCTGGAAGACCCTCGACGGCGAGGTTTGGAGAGAAGAGAGTTTGTGAGGGAGTTATTGTTCTTTTTCTTTTCATGAGAAAAGAAAAAGAACCAAAAAGAAAAGCAAAATTAAGGCGGAATCCTTCCGCCGGAGTATTTTTTTAAGAAGATATAAGGTTAAATGCTCCCTTCAATTGACAAAACTTCCGGCGGATAAAATCCGCCGGAAACTCGGCTTTTCTTTCTTTTGGTACTTTTCTTTCTTTTCTCTTGAAAAGAAAGAAAAGTACACCCCGCCGCCCTCTATTTTCTCACCAAATACTTTCGCATATCAATGGCGCAGGCGATTAAGATAATCAATCCTTTAATGACGTACTGAAGGTTGGAATCAATGCTTAAAAAGGTCAAGCCCACGAAGATGATGCGCAGAAGAACCACGCCCAAAATCACGCCTCGAATTTTGCCGATGCCTCCGACGAAAGAGACTCCCCCGATGACGCAAGCGGCGATGGCGTCCAACTCGTAATTCAATCCCGTGGCGGCACTGTTGGAGCCAATGCGCGCCGCCTCAATAAAGCCCGTGACACCATACAAAATTCCCGCCAGAGTAAAAACCCCCATGATGACGGCGGTGACGTTGACGCCGGAAACCCTTGCGGCTTCTTGATTGGAGCCGACGGCAAAGATATTTTTCCCGAAGGTCGTCTTGTTCCAAATGAACCACATAATTGCCGTGATTCCGATGGAATAGAAGACGTAATTGGGCACGGCGGTGGTGCCGATTTTGAAAAAACTACCCGTGATAAATCGGGTATACGCGGGGTCTAAACCCGAAAGAGACTGTCCGTTGTTGCTTCCGTTCATAAGGTACATGAGAAGCACGCCGAAAAGAATCAGCTGGGTGGCAAGGGTGACGATAAAGGGGTGCAATTTGAATTTTGCTACGCAAAATCCGTTCACCAACCCCACGATTCCCCCCATGGTAAGGACGATGAGAAGCACCGCCCAAAGGGGAAACGTGGGCAGATTTGGGAACATTTTGTTGGGGTATCCCGTCATTTGCAACAGAGAGGCGGAAACGCAGGCGACCAACCCCACCACCCGCCCGGCCGACAGGTCGGTTCCCGTCAGGATAATGCATCCGGCGATGCCCAAAGCGATGGGCAGATTCGCTGCCGAAAGGGATAAAATGTTCACCAAAGACGGCACCGACAAAAAACGGGGGTCGTAGATGACGATACCCACGATGGCGGCAACCAAGAAAACGTAGAGAGAATTGTCAATAATAAATTCGTTTCGTCTCCGACGGCGGTCGTCTTTGGACAACCCTTGCCAATTTCCGAGAGACTGCTTAATACTTTTCATAATTTACACCTGAATGGAGTGGAGAGTGAAGAGTGGAGAGAAAATATTGAAGAATTAACATTGCGTTTTGTCCCGGCGTCCCCCGCCTCGGGGCGAGGGGGAGGGCGCTTGCGGTGGTGGCGAATTTTGTACTTTGCATTTTTGCACTTTGTCCTGCCGTCCCCCGCCTCAGTGGCGAGGGGAAGGGGGACCGACGCGCGCGGTAGCGCGTGTTGGTGGAAGGGGCGAATTTTGCATTTTGCACTTTGCATTTTGCATTTATACAAACTTCGCTGCAAGGGTCAAAATTTGTTCCTGAGTGGCGGTTTTGCCGTCTACTTCTCCGGCGACGCGACCTGCAGACATGACTAAGATTCTGTCGCAGATGCCCAAAAGTTCCGGCATTTCTCCCGAAACCATCAACACCGAGCGCCCTTTGGCGGCAAGGTCGATAATCAACTGATAAATTTCAAATTTTGCCCCCACGTCAATGCCTCTCGTGGGTTCGTCCAACAATAAAATTTTCGGGTCGGTGAGCAACCAGCGTCCCAAAATCACCTTTTGCTGATTTCCCCCCGACAAAGTCGCGATGGCAGTGCGGTGAGAGGGCGTTTTGACCCGTAGGGTGCGAATCATTTTCCGGGTGTCATCCTTCATTTTCCCTTGGTTCAGAATTCCGAAACGGCGATAGGCGGAAAGGTTGGAAATGACGGTGTTTTCCAAAATATCCCGCACGGAAAAAATTCCCGTGGCGCGGCGTTCTTCCGTCAGAAGGACGAAGCCGTTGGCAATGGCTTCTTTGGGGGTGCGGTTTTGGATTCGTTTCCCCAAAAGCCGTATCTCGCCGCTTTTTCGGGTAGATAATCCAAAGAGAGATTCCAACACTTCCGTTCGCCCGGCACCGTCCAATCCGGCAATGCCCAAAATTTCTCCTTCCCGCAGGTCGAAGGAAATATTTTTTAGATGGGAATACCGTCCCGTCAGTTCCCGTACCGACAAAATTGCCTTGCCCGGCACGTTGGTTTTGGGGGGAAAGCGTTGGGTCAAATCCCGTCCCACCATGAGGCGAATGATTTTTTCCACCGTCAAATTCTTTGCGTCGTGGGTGGCAACGGTTTTGCCGTCCCGCATTACCGTCACCTCGTCGCAAATGCGCAAAATTTCTTCCATTTTGTGAGAGATATAGATAATGCCGCAACCTTGTTCTTTCAAGGATTTTATAATGCGAAACAGTTGCTCCGCTTCACTTTCGGTGAGAGAAGACGTGGGTTCGTCAAAGACGATGACCTTGGCATTATAACTAACGGCTTTTGCAATTTCCACCATCTGACGGCGGGAGACCGACAACGTCTCCATCACCGCGTTTCCCGGAAGGTCAATGCCCAATTTTTGAAACAATTCCCCGGTGTCTTTTTGCATTTTTTTCTCGTCTACCACGCCGAGGCGGGTAGGATAGCGACCCAGCCATAAATTGTCCGAAACCGTCCGTTTCAGCGCCTGGTTCAACTCTTGGTGAACCATGGCAACCCCCTGTTCCAAGGCTTCTTTGGAATTTTTGAATTCCACGGGCGTTCCGTTGAGACGAATCTCTCCCGAATCCTTGGTATAGATACCGAAGAGACATTTCATTAAGGTGGATTTCCCCGCACCGTTCTCTCCCATCAGTGCGTGTACCGACCCTTTTTTCAGGGTGAATCGGGCGCGGTTCAGGGCGTTGACCCCGGGGAACGATTTGCAGATATCGGTCATGGAGAGGAGGATCTCACTCATTGCTCCTCACCGGTGTAAATGCCGTAGGGAATCCGTACCTTTGCCGCCTTTTCGTCTACGGTGTATTCGGAAAGATTTTGCAGAAGGTCGCCTCCTTGCAACGCGTTTTTTATTACGGTTTCCATGCATTCCGCCATTTCCGCTCCGTCTTGAGTGATGGTTCCCGCCATTTTTCCCGCGCCGATGAGAGATTTTGCCGCATCAATGGCGTCCACGCCGAAGACGGGAATGGTGGTGCTTGATTCTGCACCGGTATTGAAGCCCGCCGCTTGCAGGGCGGTAATGGCACCTTCCGCCATGTTGTCGTTGTTGCAGATTACTAACTCAATCATGTTTTTGTTGGCGGTATTATAGGTGGTCAAAGCGGTAGTCATATATTCGTTTGCCGCTTGGGCAGACCATTTTCCGTCTTTGTCCAAGAGGAATTTGTCTCCGTTGGACGGGTCGTAGAAGGTCAATTCCGGCTTGCCGGCGGCGGTGAGCTTTTTGTTAGCGTTTTCCACGGAATATCGGGTGCGATAAATGGCTTCGTTGTTCCCTTTTTCTCCCATAAACATGACGTAAGAGATTTTTCCGTCGCCGTTCAGGTCGGTCTTTTTATAATTTTTGACTAAATAATCCCCAATCATGTCTCCCTGTAATTCCCCCGCTTCCGTGGAGTTGGTTCCGATATAGACGCACTTGTCGTAACTGTTGACAACATCGTCGGAAACCTCGCGATTAAAGAAAATTACGGGAATCTGCGCCGAGCGGGCAAGGTTGATGATGCCCGTTGCCGCATCGTCGGAGCCGGTGGTAACGATATTGACCACCAACAGTTTTGCCCCCTTGGTGACAGCGGTCTGAACCTGTTCCGTCTGAGTGGTCTGACTGTTGTTGGAATCGTAATCCTGATAGGACACTCCCGCATCTTTTAAACGGCGATCCAAAGCGGAGCGGACGGTGGAGATATAGGTGTCACTGTAGGTGTAATAAAAAACGTGTACGTCGGCATTGCTTTTTCGGGAAGCACAACCCACCAACAGGGGCAGACAAAGGGTCAGGCACAAAGCAAAAACAATGATTTTTTTCTTCATACAAATTCCTCCGAAAGTTGATTTGCCGTTAGTATATCCAATCCCAAAGGATTTACGCAAAAAAAGAAATGCAACCTTTATTTTGCACTTTGCACGTTGCATTCCCCCGTCCCCCGTCCTAATTTTGCATTTTGCACTTTGCACTCCCCCGCTCTCCCGTCCTAATTTTGCATTTTGCGCTGCCTTCCCCCGCCTCAGGGGCGAGGGGAAGGGGGACCGACGCGCGCGGAAGCGCGTGTTGGTGGAAGGGGCTAATTTTGCACTTTGCACTTTGCATTTTGCATTCCATCAAACTCTTTCCAAAATTCCAACACTGCCTTTTCATAACCGGGGCGGTTGATATGATAACTCATGCCGTGTTGGGCGCCGGGAACGATAAAAAGTCGTTTTTCCGACGCACACGCTTGGTAATTTTCGTAAGTCATTTCCACGGGTACGAAGCGGTCTGCGGTTCCGTGGATAAAAAGGACGGGTACCGTGGCGTTTTTTAAAGCGTCGGGGGCGGTGCATTCTTTGGAGCCCACCTGAAGATTTCGTCGGCACCATAGGTTTGCGTAAACTCCTTGTAAAAGATAGGGGAGATGGAGATTTTTTTCCGTCACGTACTTCCAAATGGCGTGGGGCGAAGTAAATCCGCAGTCGGCAATGACGCCGCAGACCCGAGACGGCAGACGCAATCCCGTTGCCATAAGAACCGTGGTGGCTCCCATGGAAATTCCGCTGAGATAAATGGGATGTTTTCCCAAGGTGCGCGCTTGTGCCCACCTTGCCCATTCCACGCAGTCGTGACGCTCCAGCATGCCGAACCCCATATATTCGCCGCCGCTGTTGTTTTGTCCCCGCTGCTCGACGAAGAGAACGTTGCACCGATTTTGAAACCAAAAATCGGCGATAAATCCGAAATCCCGGGACCAAGACGACCGCCAGCCGTGAAGGGCAACCACCGTCCGAAGCGGGGTGGGGTGGGGGTGCCAATGTCCCACAAGTCGCACGCCGTCTCTCCCGATGACGGAAACTTCTTCAAAGCCGCCGCGCCCTTCCAAATCCGCCGAGGCGGCGGCAATTTCTTCGGCGTATTCCGTAAACATGTCAGAGCCGGAGACCCACCGTGCGCCTTGTTCCATATGCTTTGGATTTTTACGTGCCAAAATCAAATTCATCATGCTTTTGGACGTCCCCAAATAAAGACAGCCCAACCCGACGGCGCCCGCCGCCGCACCTAAGCCAACCAAAAAAACGCTCATATAAAGTCCTCTCGTCGTTGATTTTTTTAGTTTGTTCCCGGAGAGGCAAAATATGCGAAAAAAATGAAAAATCTAAATAATAATGATCCCCGCTATGAAGGGGATCACTATTGTTTGAAGGTTTTATTTTTTTATAAAAGAACATATAGTTTTCTACGGAAGTTATAACAAATTTTTAACGATTTATTAAAAAACTTGCTTTTTTGCGGAGAAAGTCTTATAATGGTAAGGCAAGCCTTTCTCCGAAACTGTGATACGAGAACGGTGATTTGTGTGAGGGTAAAAAAGTCGGCGTATTCCTTGTTGTTTTTGGTCTGTTGTATGGTGTCCTTGGTTTCCGTAACGGCGTGTGTCGGGTGGAATTTAAAAAAAACAAACAACGTCACCGTTGAAACGACTCAACCCCCTTCCTCTTCGCTTCCCAAACAACCTTCCGTAGACGAAAACGGGCTGACGGTAATTTCCGACACCCAAACGGTGCAGAATCTCCTTTTGATCGGGACCGATGCCGCCACCGATTCCGAACCGTGTCGCTCCGACGCTATGATATTGATTTCCATAAATCACCAAACGAAGCGCGTCGTTGTCTGTTCTTTACTGCGGGATATGCTGGTGGAGGTGGAAGGGTACGGAAAGACCCGATTGAATTCGGCGTATTCCTTTGGAGGCGCGCCCCTGCTTTTAAAAACCCTGCGGCAAGAATTGAATTTGGACGTTTCTCATTACGTCACGGTGAATTTTTCTTCTTTTTCGGAGATTATTGACCGGTTGGGTGGTGTGGAACTTTTTGTGACGGCAGAGGAAGTTCGGGTGTTAAATGGGTTGATTGCCGAAGTTGATTCGAGCACCCCTCAACTGCCTTTGAAAGACGGAACCTATTGTCTCAACGGTGTGCAGGCGCTTTCTTATGCCCGAAATCGCAGTAGTTCCATGGGGGATTTTGACCGCACCGGCCGTCAGCGGAAGATTCTTGATTGCTTATTTCAAAAAATGAAACAGGCGTCTGTTTTTGAATTGATGAATCTGGCACCGGTGATTTTAAATAACGTATCGACCAATATCCTGTTGCCGCAATGGAATTCCTATCTTTCCGTTATGCCTCAATGCTTGGACTACGAAAAAGTATATACTTCCATTCCCCAGGAAAAGACGTATTCTCTTGTCACTTATCGGGGAATGGCGGTGATCGACGTGGATTTTGAAACCAATATTCGCTATCTTTCTCAAGAAATTTATACGGAGTAATTGTCATGGATCTGATTTACTTGCGCCACGGTCAGACGCAATGGAACCTGGAGCGAAAATTACAGGGAAGAACCGATGTTCCCTTAAACGACACGGGAATCGAAGGCGCAAAAAAAGCCTTCAAAATCCTGAAAAATTATACCTTTGACGCAATCTATTGCTCCCCCTTGCAACGTGCCCGTCAAACGTTGCAATACGCCTATCCCGACGCTGACCCGATTTTGGACGAGCGCCTTGCGGAATGGAGCTTCGGTCCCTTGGAAGGACAACCCATGCCGGCGGATTTTTTCGCCTGTCGGTGGATTTACGGACAACCACCCATTGAAGGTATGGAGCAAATAGAAGATTTGGTTGCCCGCGTGTCTGATTTTTATAAAGAGGCAAAGGGAAAACACCCCGACGGCACGATTTTGGTAGTTTCCCACGGGGGAATCTCCGGAGCGTTGCACGGTGCCCTTTACGGTGTGAAAGACGGCGAAAGTTTAAGTCAATACTGCCTTCCCAACTCGGTTCCGGTGCTTTTTCGGGAAGGACAAGCCCCCGTCATATTGCAGGAGGACGAATATGAAGGATAATATCAGCGCTTTTTGTTGTCCTGTCTGCGGAAGCGAAATGCAAAAAGAAGGGAAGACCTTGCGATGCTCTTCCGGGCATTGCTATGATTACGCCAAAAGCGGATACGTCAATCTTTTTATGTCCCAACAGGGAGGACTTCACGGCGACGACCGCCCCATGGTTCGGGCGCGCACGGCGTTTTTGACGGCGGGATATTACCGTCCGTTGTTGGAGACTGTTGCAGCTGCGGTGCTTCCCTATCTTCCCAAAGACCCCAAAATCTTCGATGCCGGGTGCGGGGAAGGGTGGTACACGGAAGCATTGCACACCCATTTGGAGCAAAATGAATTTTGTCCTCAAAGCGTAGGCGTGGATATTTCCAGAGATGCCTTAACCGCCGCCGCCAAGCGGAATTTTGGCGGAGAATTTGCCGTGGCAAGTTTGTATCACGTTCCTCTGAAAGACCAATGGGCAGATTTGATTATGAACGTTTTTGCTCCCGATTGTATCGAAGAATTTTCAAGAATTTTGAAACCCGGCGGAATTTACGTAAAGGCGATTCCTCTGGAAGACCATTTGTTGGAATTAAAGCAAGCCGTGTACGATTCCGTTTACGAAAACGAGGTAAAGATTTTTAAGCACGACGGATTCACGCTTCTTTCTCAAAAGGAACTTCGGTATACCTTGCATCTTCCTGATGGGGAAACCGTAAAAAATCTCTTTTCCATGACTCCTTACGCCCGAAAAACCTCTCCCAAGGACATGGAAAAATTGAACCGGCTGGACACTTTGGATACCACCGCGGCATTTTCCGTCTTGCTCTATCAAAAGGTATTGTAATGGAACGAAATTTGAACATGACACGGGGAAATCCCCTGAAATTGCTGATTCTGTTTGCCCTGCCCCTGATGTTCGGCAACGCTTTTCAGCAGTTGTATACCGTCGTCGACGTGGCTATTGTGGGGCGCGGCGTCGGAATGGACGCTCTTGCGGCTTTGGGCACGGTGGATTGGCTTAATTGGATGTTTTTGGGCATTGCCCAAGGATACACCCAAGGATTTTCCGTTCGGGTCGCTCAAAAATTCGGGGAACAAGATTTTGGAGAACTGAAACGCGCCGTGGCGCAATCGGCTTGGCTCTCGTTGTTGATTTCCGTGGTGGGCACCGTGATTGCTCAGTTGGGATTACCTTTGTTTTTGTTTCTTCTTCGGGTTCCTTCCGAATTAGTAGGCATGGCAACCTTGTATTCCCGTATTTTAATGGCAGGCTTTGTCGCCGTTATGTTTTTTAACTATTGTTCTTCGATTTTGCGAGGCGTCGGAGACAGCAAAACGCCTTTGATTGCCATGGTAATTGCCGCTTTAACCAACATTTTGTTGGACGTGATTACCGTATTTTTCTTAGGTTGGGGGATTGCCGGTGCCGCCTTTGCAACGGTTTTTTCTCAATGCCTTTCGGGGATCATCTGCCTTATCAAATTGTGTAAAACTCCTGAGTTGCGCTTTTCCAAATCGGATTTCAAGCAATCCTTTTCTTTGGGCAAGCCTTTGATGAATTTGGGGACTCCCATCGCCGCAAAAAACGTCATTATCGCTTTGGGCGGAATGGGGGTTCAAACGGTGGTCAACGGATTCTCCCTGAGCTTTATCGCCGGATATACCGCAACCAACAAAATGTACGGCGTTTTGGAAATTGCCGCCCTTTCTTACGGTTATGCCGTTACCACCTACGTGGGGCAAAATTACGGTGCCGCTTTGTACGACCGGATTCGAAAAGGCGTCCGTGCCGCAATTCTCTTGTCCCTGATCACCTCAACGGTTATTTCGGTTCTTATGTTCCTGTTCGGGCGTCAAATTACCGGTTTGTTCCTTGCCTCGGAAGACCCCGTTTTGGCGCAGGCGGCAGGAGATATTGCCTATCTTTACCTTTGCTTTATGGCGGCGTGCTTGCCGATTTTGTATCTGTTGTATGCGTATCAATCTGCATTGCAAGGCATGGGAAAGACGGTTCCGTCTATGGTCTCGGGAATTTTGGAATTCGTGCTTCGGGTCGGAATCTCCGTGGTAGTGGGATTTACCGGTTACGAAATCGGAGTTTTCGGTGCCGAGGTCGCTGCGTGGATTGTTGCCGCCGGATTTTTGGCAACTTGTTATTACGGACAGTTAAGAAAACAAAAAACGTCGGAATCTCTCCCGACGTAATACGAAAAAAGCCTCCGCAGGGAGGCTTTTCTCAAAAGATAATTCTTATGTTTAAAAAGTTGACCATTACGATAATGAGAATCAAGAATCCCCACGCGACGCTTTGGCAGATTGTCGCCGCAATGAAGGAGGCTAATTTTTTGCCCCAATTATCACGCCGCTTTGCCGCCGCAATGATGAATTGAATCAAACTGATGATAAACCAAACGTTCAGTCCCACAAAGATCGACAAAATCATCAGCAAAAACAATAAAAGAAGAATGGATCTCATACAATCACCCCACCGTTTTCTTTCATTCTACCACATTCCGCCCCAAATGTCAAGATTATTTCATTGACAATCCCCTAAAAATCTGTTATAATAACACCGGACTGTTTCTTGCAAGCCAAGGAAACAAACATATTTCGAGGCGCAGCTCCCCCGGTAGAGCGCCTGGTTTGGGAGCGTGCCTAGGCGGGGAGCCCCCGCGGGCAAAACGGTGCTTCGCACCAAAAGCAAATCCTTCAAACCCCTTGCAAACACGGAAGAAAAGCCTTTAACAGTGCGGACTTTCGGCACTTTGCAAAAACTCTAAAAAGCGTAAAAATCGGGTTTGACTACAGTTTGTCCCACTTCTACGCAAAAACTTAAAAATTCAATACAAAATCGGGGTGTGGCGCAGTTGATAGCGCGGGTGGTTTGGGACCATCAGGCCGCGGGTTTGAGCCCCGCCACTCCGACCAAAAGCCTCTGGAATCAAATGATTCCAGAGGCTTTTTCATTCAAAATCTGTGATCATATTTTCAGGTAGAATTTTAGGATTATCCGACTCTAACCGGGAACTTTCTTGTCTCATCAGTAAAATCCTATAACCTTGATCAATCTTTTCATTCGGGAAAAAGTTTTCTTGACTTAATAAGACTCCGTTTCCCAACATTTCTTTGACTAATGATACACTTATTTGCAAAACGCATGCAATTTTCGAATTAAAATCGTATGAGCATTCTTTCCCTCTTACGATCCAACCATGTTGAGAACATGGACGCAAAAAGGTCGAAGGCAATGCCTTTCTAAGATCTATCGTATATGTATTTTCTCCCAAATACACACCATGAATATTAGACGTGTTCGTTTCCGCAACATATAAAAACATGTATAAATGCTCCGCATTTATTATTTCGTCAATCTCTTGATTATATTGTTTAATTTTTTTGCATTCAGCTTCCCAACTTCTACATTGTGCTTCATATTTAGTACGGGTATTCCGTTTAATCAATTCGTCTAGAGTTATACTCCCATGTGAAGCACATTCTTTTAATATTTGAATTTTCTCCTCACTTAAAACAACACTTTCTAAACAAGGCTTTAGGGGAAACTCTTGTTTTGCAATCCTATCACTTTTTGTTATATAAGGACTAAGTTTTGCTTTTCCTTTATGTTCTCTGCATTTATATTTTTTCTTTTTTGCATCCCATTCATATAATCCAAACCATAATGCCGTCCAATGATTATCCACAAAATCAACACAGTATGTTTTCGCTCCATAATGTTGAAAAACCGCTTCTACTATTAGTTTTTCATATAGCTTCCACCCATCAATATCACTATTTCTTAACCCCAAGAATTTTCTAAATGGATCATCTTCAATGGATGCACTAATCGCATCTTTCAATCGTCCTTCGTGATATTCAATTTCAGACATACAATGCTTAATGCTTGGAATAACGGATTCATACAGCTCACATTGTCCCCTATACAACACTGTTCCATTTCCTGCATTAATATGCTTTATATAACCGACAACCTGATTTAATGCGTGCATGCTTGGAATTTCATAAACAGGAATATCGGTTTCTCCCCATGTCCCTATCATTGGAGATTGTTGAAGATCTGTAGCTTTTGGATACGCAACCATTTTACTTCTCCTTTTATTTTAATTTGCCTTTCTTTGTTTACTGCGAGTCAAATTTGTTATCGGTTTTAACGCATCAGTCTTTCTCCCATCTATTTGCATCTGTCCATCGAAATCTCGGAGTTGTCTCCTTTCTGTCGCACCCCGAATAACAACCGTCTCTTCCCCAAATATTACACACTTCGTGAGTTTTTCCATCAATAGGATATACTGCATGATGAATACATCCTTGACAGTATTCTGTTTCTATTATTCCGTCTACATTATTGTGAAATGTATCCACAACTGCTTCTCCTTCCTTATTGTCGTCTGCATCAGAGAGAGGCGTATAGTCTGTGATTTCATCACTGTCATTTGCTTGAGCCGCCAGATATGCAACGCCAGCTACAGCAGCCACCGCTCCTACAACCTTGCCTGCTGTTATGAGCCATTGCTTTGCTTTTTCAAGACGAGCTTGTCTGCAATCCGCACAAAGAGTCGCATCTGGGTTAGGTAGCACCTTTCCACAGTCTGAGCAAACACCTTTTATATTGTTGAACGTGGTATCGTTCTCATATCCACAATTACGACAAATGTGTTTTACTGATTTTTTATTAAAACCTTCTTGGTTGTTGAGGTAAGCTTCACACTCATCGCAAAACCAAAAGACACAGTCGTTCAGAAAATACTGTTCAGAAAAATGATAACCACAATCCTCGCAAGTCCACAACGACTTCTTTTTATTGAAGGTCATTTTACCGTTTTTACAGGCAGGGCAGAACATCCACTTCTTAATTTTTCGGATATACGCATAGGTGAGAGTCTCAACTATATTCTTATGTGTTTTGGTTTTCACTTTCTTCATCGACTGCGCCTCCTTCATTGCTACTGTCAGTTAACTCTTCGCTAAAAGCAGTATATATTTTTTCGCCCATCTCATCGTGGGCTTTTTTCTCAGAGATTTTCTTTTTGACAAATTTTACCCCTTTCGGGACAAGGCACAAAACGCCACATACGCCAAGAGTGATGACACTACCTTTTGCTAAACCAATTTTTTTACCCTTAGCAAGACCCGTCTTTTCACCTTCGGTCAACGCGTAGTTAAAAATGTTTTTTACGCCTTCTAACATATTTCCATCTCCGATGGATTTAAGAGGCTTTGTTACATCAGGTGCTGCTGCGGATGCTGTTTTCAGCAGTTCTCCAATTTGATTTCCCTTGTTACTCATTCTTTGTCCTCCATTTCAACAGACAGACTATCAATCAGTCTTTGGAACTCGGTGATTTGTAACTGGTCGGCTTCAATCTGCTTTTGAAGCTGGCGAATGGTATCTTCCTTAGCTTTGATGAATTCATTGTGCTTTTTGATTTCACTGCGAAGGAACTTGATGATATCAGTATCGGAAATGCGTGCTTTCTTCAACTGTTCAACATCGATAATTTTTTGAGCTATCAAACCTCCGATCATCGCTGTTGAAATTAGTGCCGTACTCGCTATCGATGCATATTTTGGAGACGATTTCAAAAAAGTATGGAGAGCAGACTCATATACTATATGACCTCCTTTTTTTGACTCAATTGTAGCTTCCAGTTTCTTATCACGGATCCATCTACGAACTGTTTCCGGATTCGTGTTAAGCAGATCTGCAATTTCTTTTACACTGTACGTTTTCAAAACTTCACCGCCTTTGCACCCTAATTATACCACACTTCCGCTCAATTGTCAATACATTTGTAGTATTAATTCGATTTAATGCCACAAAAGAGGGCGCCTTAATCGGCGCCCTCTTTTCGTTTTGCTTTCTCTTCCGCAATCTCCGCTTTGACTCTTTCGATCATCTCGGCGAGTTTGATTTCGCACTGTTCTTTCGTTTCGGCGTAGACGTTGAACTTCTTTCGCTTGCCGTTCGGCAGTGTTGGGAAGAAGCGGTCATCACAGACGTTGCCATTGATCTGATTCCGGCAATCCGTATCTCATCCTTCATCCATACCGGCTTTTCTTATATCCATATTTATTTGCAGTCTTTACAAGAGTATTCGGGGACGGTGCGCTCGTTGATGACCGATTCATAGAGCCGCCAACCGCCTGCCAGGTTATAGCAGTCGTAGCCGTTGCCTATGAGAATACGGCAAGCAAGGTAGGAACGAAGTCCCGAATGGCAATGAACGTAGATAGGCCTGTCTTTCGGAATTTCATTTATTCTTTGGCGCAGGGAGTCCAGCGGAATGTTGACAAAGCCGTCAATCTTGCCCTGCATCACCTCAAACGGTGTACG
>JAZSJP010000104.1:0-2280 GCA_045534395.1 Eubacteriales bacterium
CGCCGAATTTTGCCGCAACGTTGTAAGAGAGGGGGTTGGGGGTATATGCGTTGCGGAATACAATCTCCGTGGAATTAACACCGTTCTTCTGCAGAGTCACGGTTGCGGAAAGTTTTCCTTGGGAATTATCCGTTACCTTTACCGTCACCGTATATACGGCGTCGTCGCAATCGTAAGTTCCGTTTGCGGAAGTTTTCGCTTCTTCGGAGATGGTGTAAACGTAAGTTCCCGCTTTGTCGAAGATCAATTCGTCAAAGAAGGTGATAACGCCCGAAGCATTGTTCTTTACGGGGGACGTTACCAAGGGAGCACCGGTGGTGACGGGAGTGATCACGAAGGAAAATTCTTCATTTTCCAAGGTTTTTCCCGTCAGAATCTTGGTGCCGCTCAGGGACACTTTCGCATCTGTCGGATCATAGTGATTGATAAATTCAATATCGGAAACGTTATTGATTCCGTCGTTGATCTCCGTGGCCGTCGTGACGTTGGTTCCGTCGTCTGTGACCGTTATGGTTACGGTATACACCTGTTGCGAATACGCAAATCCGCCGATGCCCGTATTTACTTCACTGATAACGTACTTGTAAGTTCCGGCAATGCCCGGATTCGTTCTGTGCGCAAATTCCATGGCAGGGAACACGAAATATCCGTTGGCATCGTTGGTTACTTCCGTGATAGCCGGGAGAATGGACAGAGGATTGTTTGCATCTGCTTCAATCTTAAACTTGAATTCGCCTGCATTGACGGCACGGTCGTGTCCGGTGATGGTCTTTTTCCCGGAAAGGGTAACGAATGCCGATTGGGAAGGAACGTATTCATTCGTAAAGGTAGGAATGGTGTTTCCTTGCTCCATGTTTTTGATTAACGTTTCGGCAGAAATGGTCCCGTCTTTGTTGTCCTTTACGGTAATTTCGATTTCGTATACCTTATCCGTATAGTTGACGTTTCCGATCTTCTGTCCGGCGTTGATTTCCGCCAAATAGTAGGTGTAAACCGTTCCTTGAACCGTTGCCAGATTGGCGGCGTAGGTGAGTTCAATGGCAGTTTTGCCCAAAGCGTCGGTCAGGGGAGATCGCAGGATTTCCTTTGCGTCGGCGTTAGTTCTTGGGTTTGCGTCGTACAGGGCAAATTGATATCCGTTCAGGGCATGGTTTTGGGTGGTGAATGTCTTTTGGATCTCAATGGTTGCCGTGGCGCTTCCCGTGGGAGCGTAAACGTTATTGACGTTTGCCGTTACGGTATAGCCGTTTTCGTCTTTTGTGACTACGGTATTCAGATCGTTGCGTACGTCGGTGATTTCCAGATTTCCGTCCATATCGCTGTCCGCCACTACGACTACAAAGCTTCTCGTCGCCGTATCGTAGGTGATACCGCCCTGGGTTCCCACAATTTCCGTAATGGTATAGTAATAGGTTCCTGCGGTGGGATATACTTCGTTTGTGAGCGTGTAAGAAACGGTTTTGTTGGTCGTATTGGCGTCAATTACCAACTGCGTTACCAATTCTCCCGCAACTCTCGCTGCCGTAGAACGTCTGATTTCAAAGGTGTAGCTTTCGCCTACAAGCCAATCTGTGCGGTTTCCCGTAATCTGCTTTATTACGTCAACGGTAACGTTTCCACCGTTGGTTTGTTTCGGTGCGTAGGTGTTGACTACAATTGCCTCGTCATTTGCTTCTGTGTCAATTACGCCCGTAAGAACGCTTTCTTGTGCATTCAGCGTAAATCCGTTAGGATTGTTTACCTCGGTGACGGTGTACTGCGTTTCTCCGCGAATTCCGCGAATGACGAAGGATTCGCCCTCTTTCAGTTTAATACCGTCGTATCTGCCGTTTTGAACGCTGATCTGTCCTTTGGAACTGTCAAAGGTCCCGGAAACGGCGCCGTTACTGTCGGTAAGTTCAAGATTGACGGTAAACTCGATGCTGTCGTTGACGTCAACGGGGTTTCCGTTTTGGTCAATTACTTTCTTCGTGATAACCAAGTCACCTTCACCGACGGCGGTGTTGACGAAATCAACGTCGTCAATAAAGTTCGCCGCGATGGTTCCCAACGCCATAGTGCCCATGGAGGTTCCGTTGACGTGGACGGACTTGATCTTATAATCGTCATTGTCCGAAACTTCTTCCACGGTATAGGTGGCCCCTGTGGGAAGATTTGTCAACCAGAAGGTTTGATCCTTGGAAAGAGGCAACAAATAGGTGCCGTTGTTAGAGAAGGTGATCTCCGTGCCGTCGCCCAAAGGAACCACGTCCAGATCGGTCGTCCAGGTGGTTGCCGTTC
>JAZSJP010000064.1:0-3231 GCA_045534395.1 Eubacteriales bacterium
GCTCCCAGAACGACATGGCTACGACCCGACTTCACGCCAAGAAGTAAGCATCTTCTCCCACCGCCTTGAGGCGAACCACGAGAGAGCGTTCTTTTACGGTCTTATATCCCTGAGCAACCTCGTGGCTGGACAGAGGCGTTCCGCAACGGGGGCAATAGGGAACGATCTTAAATCCTTTGTACAAAAGACTCTTTTCCCAAATCTGTTTCAGTGCCCACCATTCGGATTCGATGAAGTTATTGTCGTAGGTGACGTAGGGATCCTTCATATCCGCCCAATAACCGACGGTGTCGGAAAAATCTTCCCACATTCCCTTGTATTTCCAAACGCTTTCTTTGCATTCTTTGATGAAAGGTTCCAGCCCGTATTCTTCGATCTGTTCTTTGCCGTCCAGCCCCAACTTCTTTTCTACTTCCAATTCTACAGGCAGACCGTGGGTGTCCCAACCGGCTTTACGGACGGTAAAATTCCCCTTCATTGCCTTGTAGCGGGGAATGGTGTCTTTGATAACGCGGGTCAAAACGTGCCCGATATGAGGCTTTCCGTTTGCCGTAGGAGGACCGTCGTAGAAGGTGAAGTATTCTCCATCCTTCCGCTGATCCACGCTTTTTTCGAAGATTTGGTTTTTTGCCCAAAATTCTTCGATCTTCTTTTCTCTGTCGACGAAATTCAGATCGCCCGAGACTTTTTCGTACATAGCTTTTCCTCCGTAGTGTGTTAAACTTCCCGAAAAACAAAATCCTTCGCCCCGCAGTAACGGGACGAAGGCAACTTCGCTAACCCCCCATTTCACATACGTTCATATGCTTCCCGGATTACGGCGGGATTCCGGCGGAACCTACTGGGGCATCTCCCGTTCGGCACGCAGCTCGGAAGGGATTTTCATTTCACAGTACTCTGCACCGGGCTTACACCGTCCCCGGCTCGCTTCCCATTTCCATGTGAAACTACTGTCTTCGTCACAGCTTTTCGGTTCAGTTTTCAATTCTTATAATATATTGTTTATTATAGCACAGTTTTCGTTCCTTGTCAAGTCGTTTCTTCGGAAAAATCAAAGACGTCAAAAATTTCTTGCGTCTCGGTGTCTACACAGTAAACGCATATCTGTAGGTTTTTTACGTTCCCATCCGAGATGCGCAAGTAGATGACCTTATTCTCGTACTTGAGATAGGGGGAAGCGACTATATAATTAGGGTCACGGAGTTCCGGGACTTCAAAGGTCGTCTGAAACGGTTCGGAATCGAAGGAAACGATTTCTTCAGGCAGTTTGGAAATTTCATAAAATCTCCGTTTTTCAAGGTCATACCGCCAAAAGGTGTCGGGGGCGGCTCCGTTGCTGAAATCGTGGTTGTTGAGATAGACGGTTTTTCCGTCGGTGGAGACATTTACGACCAAAGCATCGTTAATACCCAATTCCCTGACGGTCTTGTAAGAGATACGGTCGATAACTGCTTCTTCTTTAAAGTCGAATACTATGACTCCGAAAGTGCTCTGAATGACGGCAATATCGTCGTCGCCGTACTGCAAACTCGGAAGCTCGGAACTCAGGTTCATATCTTCCACGTCCGACAGATTCAAATCCCCGTTGGATCTGCCAAAATCATAAAATAAAAGGAATGCTCCGCCGGAAAGACATAAAAGCAAAATCAGAGCAATCAATACGATTACGGTGATTTTTTTGTGTAACATGAGAAGCACTCCTTTTTTTATTTATTTTTTAAGTCAAATCGCACACCGTTGCGCCCACGCAAGCGACAATGTCTGTGCTTTTCAGCAATAACTGACACCCTTTGATTCCGGCGCTGACGGTGATCTTTTCAAAAAGCAAGCAAGATTCGTCCATATAGGTGGGAAACTTTTTCTTCATTCCCAAAGGAGAACAGGCGCCCCGCACGTATCCCGTCAGTCCCGGCAAGTCTTTTACGTGCAACGGTTCCACCTTTTTGTTTCCGGTGATCTTCGCCGCCTTTTTCAGGTCGATCTCCCGATCTGCCGGAATACAAAATACCACGGGTCCCGTTTTATCACCCCGGGTCACAATGGTCTTAAAACATTGCTCTGCCGGAATGCCGATTTGCTGAGCAATATGCACCCCGCTCAGGTCGTTTTCGTCGGGAATATATTCTTTCGGCTCATAAGAAATTTTCGCCTTGTCCAGCATACGCATGGCGTTGGTCTTAACCATGGGAATCGCCTCCTATTTTACATTATATCATGCTCTGCCGAAAAATGCAAGTTTTTGGGGCAAATGTGAAAAAATTGTTATAATCCGAAAAAGCACTTGACACTCGCTTCAAACAATGTTATACTGTAAAAAACAGAATACGCCGAAATAGAGGTGCGGTCACTACCGAATCCGATGAAATGCCCGAGGCGGGTGCGGAGGAGAGAGGGATCGCCGAGGTTGCGGTGAGAGCCTTTCAGCCGCTTCCGGGACGGTACAGAATATGTGCCGTACTGTCACATTTTTGTGGAGTGCTATATGACGTGCAAGATCCGTGTCGTGAAGCATTTCGCGGCACGTTTTGTTTTAAAAAAATAGGAGGGTAATCCATGAAAAAACTGACTCGCATTTTCGGGATCGTGCTGCTGTGTCTCGCCCTCGTCGGCTCTTTTGCCATGACCTTTTCCGCCGATGAAGTGACCGATACCGACGTTGCAGTTGCCGAAGAAACCGCAGAATACCAAAGCTTCTTCAACGAAACCCCCTGGGCATTGTTGCCCCCGGTCATCGCCATTGCTTTGGCGCTGATTACCAAGGAAGCCTACTCGTCCCTGTTTATCGGAATCGTTTCCGGTGGGATTTTGTACGGCATTTCCAACGCAGGCTTTGACGGTGAAAAAGCCTTTAACGCCATTTTGAACGACGGACTTATTGCCAATTTGTCCGATGCGTACAACGTGGGAATTCTCATCTTCCTTGTGGTTTTGGGAATTATCGTTGTAATGATGAACCGTGCCGGCGGAAGCCGCGCTTACGGTGAATGGGCGTCGAAGCGTATTACGTCTCGCAGAGGCGCTTCCGTTTCCACCTTCGGATTGGGTGCTTTGATCTTTGTAGACGACTATTTCAACTGTCTGACCGTGGGTAGCGTCATGCGTCCTTTAACCGACAAACAACGCATCTCCCGTGCAAAATTGGCGTACCTGATCGATGCCACCGCCGCTCCCATCTGTATCATTGCTCCCATTTCTTCTTGGGCTGCCGCCGTCAGCGGTACGGTACAGGAC
>JAZSJP010000068.1:0-9658 GCA_045534395.1 Eubacteriales bacterium
GTTGCCGCCGAAACGCCGTGCCACGGTACACCCCAGCATATATTCCATAGAACCGGCAGAAAGACCGGTGGTGTAAGAGTTTAAAATCAAAAACAGAGGATCGTCGTTCAATACCTGAACGCACAACTCCAACAGTCCGTACAGTTCGCTTTCCAGCTTCCAGACTTCGCCGTCGGGTCCTCTGCCGTAGGAAGGCGGGTCTAAAATAAGACCGTCGTACCGTCTCCCTCGGCGGATCTCCCGCTGAACGAATTTGACGCAATCGTCTACGATATAACGGATATTGTCCAAACCGCACGCCTGAGCGTTTTCCTTTGCCCATGCAACCATGCCCTTACACGCATCCACGTGACAGACCTTGGCCCCCTCTTTTGCACACGCCACCGAGGCCCCGCCGGTATAGGCAAAGAGATTCAAAATCTGGGGTTGTTCTCTGCCGCTTTGACGAATCTGCTCCCGCGCCCAATCCCAATTAACGGCTTGCTCGGGGAAAAGTCCGGTGTGTTTGAAGGACATAGGCTTGATCTGAAAGGTCAGGTCTTTGTAACCGATGCGGAACATGGGGATCTCGGCACCGTTCCAATGACCGCCACCGGAAGAAGAACGAGAATAGCTTGCCGTTGGTTTCTTCCAAGCGTCGTGTTCTTTGGGGGTATTCCAGATTACTTGCGGGTCGGGGCGCACGAAAACGTACTTTCCCCACCGTTCCAGCTTTTCCCCGCCGGAAGCGTCTAAAACCTGAAAGTCCTGCCAATCCTTTGCAATCCACATATCGGTTCTCCGTCTTAATATTTTGAGTAAATTATCATTTATTATAGCACGAAAGAAGAGGTTCGTCAAGACTTCCCACATAAAAGTCGGAAAAAAGCCGAAAAAATCTCCGTATATTTTACGGAATATCGTCTTTTTTGTTACGAAGGTTGAAAAAAAGAAAAACTTGTGCTATAATGAATGTAATTTTGGAAAGAAGGGATTTTTGCATGAAGATTATCGTTGTTGGCTGCGGCAAAATCGGAACAGCGCTCATTGAAAGTCTGGTAAATGAGGGACACGATGTCGTTGCTATCGACCATTCTCCGGAAGCTTTGAGCGAAGTATCCAACGTCTACGACGTTATCAGCGCTTGCGGAAACGGAACCGATTGGGATCTTTTGGCAGAAGCCGACGCAAAAAACACCGATCTGTTTATTTCCGTGACAGGCTCGGACGAATTAAATATGCTCAGTTGCTTTTTGGCAAAGCGCATGGGGGCGAAGCATACCGTTGCCCGAATCCGAAATCCGGAGCACAACGACGGAAGTCTTGCCTTTTTACGGCAGCAGTTGGAACTTTCCTTGGTCATCAATCCCGAACGGCTCGTGGCAAGAGAATTGTACAACCTTCTGAAACTTCCCTCTGCCGCGCGGGTGGAGACTTTTTCCTCCCGAGGGCTGGAAATGGTGGAATTGAACTTAAAATCCGACTCGGCTTTGGACGGCATGAAGCTGATGGATCTGCGTAAAAAATATCCGTACAACTTTTTGGTCTGTATGGTTCAAAGAGAAGAAACCGTCACCATTCCCGACGGTACCTTTGAATTGAAAAGCGGCGATAAAATCGGACTCATCGCAACGCCCACGGAAATTTTGAAATTACTGAAAAGCTTGGGGATTCTGCAAAAGCAAGCTCGGGACATTATGATTTTGGGCGCAAGCAATACGACGTATTATCTGTCCAAAATGCTTCTTTCCGGGGGGAACTCGGTGCGCATCGTAGACAAAAACGATGCCCGGTGTCGGGATTTTTCGGAAAAACTTTCCGATGCGGTTATGATCCACGGAGACGGCGCTCAACAGGAATTATTGTTGGAAGAAGGTCTGTCTTCCATGGACGCCTTCGTTTCCCTGACGGGCATGGACGAACAGAACATTTTGATTTCGTATTTTGCACAATCCAAAAAGGTGCCCAAGGTCATCGCCAAGGTCAATCGAGACGAATTTTCTCTCTTGGCGGAACAGTTGGGAGTAGAATCCATCGTCTCTCCCAAACGGACGGTGGCAAACGTTATCGTGCGCTATGCCAGAGCCTTGGAAAATTCCTTGGACAGCAGCGTGGAAACCTTGTATAAGCTGGCGGGCGATAAAGCGGAAGCCTTGGAATTCACCGTCCGAACCGACGCTCCCGTCTGTAATATTCCTTTGAAGGATCTGTCTTTGAAACCCAACATTCTCATTGCGGGAATTACCCGAGGGCGCAAGAGCATTATCCCCGCCGGAAACGATGAAATCCGCGGCGGAGATAAAGTGCTGATTTTGGCTTCGGGGCACCGCATCAACAACCTTTCGGATATCTTGGGGAATAAGCAATGAACCGGAGAATGATACTGAACACCGTTGGAAAAATGGTCTTCGCGGAAGGTTTGTTTTTACTGCTCCCCTTGTTGGTCAGTCTGATCTACCGAGAGTCCTGCTTCCTTTCCTTTTTCTTCACGGCACTGATTGCCTTGGGACTTGGCTTTTTCATGATTACTTTGGCAAAGCCGCGCACTCCCGTCATCTACGCAAAGGAAGGATTTTTTATCGTTTCCGCTTCGTGGATCCTGTTTTCTCTTATCGGGGCGCTTCCCTTCGTAATCAGCGGCGAGATTCCTTCTTACGTGGACGCCGTCTTCGAAACGGTCAGCGGTTTTACCACCACGGGCGCATCGATTCTCACCGACGTGGAAGCCATGAGCCACGGTCTTCTGTTCTGGAGAAGTTTCACTCATTGGATCGGCGGCATGGGGATTTTGGTTTTCGTAATGGCGGTTTTGCCCAACGTATCGGAACGCTCCATTCACATTTTGCGGGCGGAAGTCCCGGGTCCTACCGTGGGAAAATTGGTTCCCCGCACCAAAGATACGGCAAAAATTCTGTATTTGATTTATATTGTAATGACCGTCGTGCAAATCGTCCTTCTGCTCTGCGGCGGAATGCCTGCCTTTGACAGTATCGTTCATGCCTTCGGAACGGCGGGAACCGGCGGATTCGGAATTAAAGCAACCAGCATCGGGGGATATTCACCCTATTTGCAATGGGTCATCACCGTATTTATGCTGTTGTTCGGCGTCAACTTCAACGTGTATTATTTGTGTTTGATCCGGCGCTTCAAATCCGTATGGAAAAGCACGGAACTTTGGGTTTATCTCGGCATCGTTGCCACGGCGGTCTTATTGGTGTCCCTGTGCATTTTCCCCCAATATCAGACCCTTTCCGAAACGGTGCGCCATGCGGCGTTTCAGGTTTCGTCCATCATCACCACCACGGGCTACGCCACCACGGATTTTGACCTTTGGCCTGCCCTTGCAAAAGCAATTTTGTTGATTTTAATGTTCGTAGGTGCCTGCGCCGGCTCCACGGGAGGCGGAATCAAAGTTTCCCGCATCATCTTGACGGGAAAACAGATCCGCCGGGAAATTCAAAAAATGCTCCACCCCCGCTCGGTCAAATCCTTGCGCTTTGAGGGACGTCCGATGGAAGAGCAAACGTTGGCGGGAGTCAATTCATACCTCGGAATCTATTTTCTTTGCTTCGCGGTGATCTTTTTGATTATTTCCTTGGAACCCTTTGGAATGGAAAGCAATTTTTCTGCCGTTGCCGCTTGTTTTAACAACATCGGTCCCGGATTCGGAGCCGTAGGTCCCACGGCAAGTTACGCCGCCTACTCCCCTTTGTCCAAGATTGTATTGTCGATTGCGATGCTTTTGGGAAGACTTGAGATTTTCCCGCTGATTATTTTCTTTTCCCCCACAGCGTGGAAAAAGTAAATTAAGAAAATACAAAGGACGGTTACTCGTATTGAGCAACCGTCCTTTTTTGCATCAAATCAATCTAAGAAAATAGGGTTCGTCCAAGCGTATCTTCCCTGTTCGTCAATGACGACGGCACGGACGTAGCGATAATTCCCCTTTAAATCGTATTCGGCGCGGGTTACGGTCTCCCCGTCGGCTCCGCGAAAAATTTTGGTGGGGTGCATATCGGAATGGAAGCGAATTTTACAAGCGGGAGAACATTCCAAAACGGCGATGCCGTCCTTTACGTAAAAATCATAAATCTCAGGACCGCAGGAAGAATAAAATTTACCGTCTTTTAAAGCTTCCAAAATGGAATTTACGTTGTTTTCCGCCCTTACCATGACCCACCCGTGACAATGCTGATACATCTTATGTCCGTCGTCGGTGGCAACGCCGTAAATTTGTTTGCCCTGCCCCAACAACTCGTCCCAATAAGCGGCGTCTTTGTCCATATCGTCTTCCATGACGCAACCACTGTTCCAGATCTCCATGGCGAAATTGCCTTGCAATTTTTCAAAATAGCGGGCGGGCGTGGAAGACCATTCGGGGTGACAGTAGACGGTCAGGTTATTTTTTGCATGGAATTGATCCAGATACGTCTGAAATTCTTCCTGCGTTTTTGCCGTTCCCTTTTCCAAGGTCTCGTCCTGATCAAAGCCGTTGCCGTATTCCCGGGAAGGTCCGATACAAACGGTGTGATAAGTACGAAATCCCTTTTCCCGGTCGAAGGTATTATCAAACTCCATTCCCGGAAGGATGGTAATCGGTACTTCGGGAGCAAAATTGATATAATTATATCGGCGATGATCGGTAACGGCGAGAAAATCGTATCCGTTTTCATAGTGAAGACGAATCACCTCTTCAGGCGTTCCTTTTCCGTCGGAACGGGTGGTGTGACAATGAAGTCCGCCCTTCAGCATAGGTTCGTTTCCGATAAAAGCCTGTTGACGTTTCATAAATTTTCTCCTTTTATTTGCAGTCCCGTCCGTAAAGACGGTTCCAAGTTCGAAATTTTTCCCGATCAACGGAGTCTATTTGCTCTTTCGTGACGCGGAACGACCAATTATCGTCGCTGGTGCCCGGCTTATTCAGACGGGTATCGCTTCCATACAGAAGAAGGTCTTGCACCGGCAAAATCAATAGTCCCGCGTGGGATTGAAACATTGTACGCAAAATAGCGTCGTACCCTTTATCCCAATCCTCGCCGTAATAACCGCAATACTGCAGCACACGGCGGCGGGTGGCATCGTCCAATTCCCAAATATACCCCAAAAGAGTATTGTTGTCGTGGGTTCCCGTATAAGCAATGCAATGGTTTTCGTAATTGTGGGGCAAGTGGGGAGAATTTTTATCTCCCAAAAAGCCGAATTGGAAGACCCGCATTCCGGGAAATCCGCTATCCTCAACCAACTGATGAACTTCGGGGGTAATATCCCCCAAATCCTCGGCAATGAGCAATTTTTCTCCTGCCGCTTCTTTCATTGCCTTAATCAGAGACATTCCCGGGCCCTTTTCCCACGTACCGTTTCGGGCGGTGGTCTCCCCTGCGGGAATGGAATAGTACGATTCCAAGCCCCGGAAATGGTCGATTCGTACACCGTCAAACAGCTCTGCCATAAAACCGATGCGATCCTTCCACCAAGTGTAGCCGTCTTTTTTCATCGTATTCCAATCATACAGGGGGTTTCCCCACAATTGACCGTCTTCGGCAAAGTAGTCGGGGGGAACGCCGGCAACCCCCATGGGTTTGTTTTCTTTGTCTAACAAAAACTGCTTGGGCGCCGCCCAGACGTCGGCGGAATCCAAAGAAACGTAAATGGGGATATCTCCGATCACAGAAACTCCCTTTTTATTTGCGTATCGTTTGATTTCCTGCCATTGACGGAAGCAAACGTATTGCGTAAAGCGCCACAACTCCAAGGATTCTTCGTCGGCATGGGCTACCGTCCATTCCGTCCACGGACGGTTTTGGTTGGCACTGCGCAACGCCATAAAACGGCAAAAATCTTCGGTGCGGGGGTGTTTTTGGAAGAAGGAATCCATCTCCGCCCGATTCTGAAAACGTTTCGCGGCTTTTTGCAACAAGACAAGACGTTCCTGTGACAACCGGGAAAATTCACAGGAATGAGGGGTCTTTTGCCGTGCCCTTTCCACTTCTTCCGAAGTCAATAATCCTTCCTTCAAAAGGGCGGAAAGGTCGATAAAATACGGATTGAGAGAAAAGGTGGAAAGAGAGCAATAGGGAGAGTTGTATTTGTCGGGCAGGCAAAAAGGCAAGGTCTGCCAATAAGAAAATCCGCAATGGGCAAGAAAATCAATCCATTCCCTTGCCGCCTGACCGAAAGAACCTTCGGAATAGTCTCCCCACAGAGAAGAAACGTGGAGTAAAACCCCGCTTGCCCGTTTCATAAAATCACCTCAGAAAAATTCTGTTTTCATTATACTATATTTCTCCACGGATTTCAATGGATTTTTTAGAAAAAAATATGACATTTAAAGAAAGCTATTGCTTTTAGGGGAATTATTTGTTATAATGAAAAAAACGTTGGGAGTGTTGCTATGAGAATTGAAGACATCGATCAAAACATGAAAATCGAAACCGACATTACCGAGCCGGACATCGTCTGGTTTGATGCAAAAAAAGCGCCCTTTGCTTTGCACGGTGTTTTTTACGATGAAAAACAGGGATGCTACGTCCGAATGCCTCAAGAGGTTGCAGATACGGTAAACAGCGGAGTTAAGATATTGAACACCTTCACGGCAGGGGGAAGACTCCGTTTTAAGACAAATTCCAAGTTCATTGCAATTCACGCAATTCAAGAAAACGGGAATTTGATGAATCACTTCACGTTGTTGGCGTTTTCGGGATTTGACTTATATCGGAAAAACGAGGCAGGTTTTGAAATCTATTACCATTCGTTCCGTCCGCCCATGGGCATGAAAGAAGGGTATACCTCTCCCCTGCACACCGACGGAGCCTTCACAGAATACACGATTAATTTTCCCATATACAACAACGTCAAAGAATTGTACGTCGCCCTGAAAAAAGACGCGATCATCGAAGAAGCCTCTCCTTACGAAATTGAAAAACCGATTGTCTATTACGGATCTTCCATCACTCAAGGGTGCTGTGCTTCCCGACCGGGAAACAGTTATCAGGGGATACTGACCCGTCGGCTGAACGTGGATTATATCAATTTGGGATTTTCCGGCTCAGGAAAGGCAGAAGAACCCATAGCGAAATATCTTGCAACCCTTTGCAAAAACGCCTCGGCATTTGTGTGCGATTACGACCACAATGCCCCCAACCCGGAATATTTGGAACAAACCCACCTTCCCTTGTATCGGGCAGTGCGGAAAGAAAATCCGGATCTTCCGATCCTATTGATTTCTTCGCCCGATAGTGCTTTGAAACCGGCGGCATGGCTTCCCCGGATGGAAATCATCCGCAAGACCTATTTGATCGCAAAATCCGAAGGGGACGAAAAAATCTGGTTTTTGCCCGGAAACAAACTCTTTGAAGGGATCGGTTGGGACAGCTGTTCCGTAGACGGAACGCACCCAAACGATCTGGGATTCTTCCGCATGGCAAACGCCATCGAACCTTATTTGAAAGAAATGCTGAATCTGAAATAAACACAAAAATCCCCGAACCGAAGTTCGGGGATCTTTTATACAATTCGCAAACGCCTTTTGCGGGGCGGGAAAATCATACGAAACGGTTTCTGTAGTTTCCTCGAAATACCGAAAAGAGATTGCAGAAAATATTACAACGTAACCTTGCAATTTTCCATTGACAAATTCCGTCGAAAATGATATAATTGAGAGAGAAAAAAGAAAGGGGTATCACATGATATACGCCATCCTTCTTTTTGCCGTTACCTACGTGCTGATGCTGATTTTCAGCAAGTACAGACCTTACATTGCGCTAACCTCGGCACTAGTCTTTATTATTTCGGGAATGTTGCCTTTGGGGGATGTTTTCGGAGCCATTGACTTCAACGTAATTTTGATGATCGCCGGCACCATGGGTTTGGTTCAGTTGTTCATCGACAGCAAAATGCCGGAACTATTGGCAGATCTGATTATGGAAAAGGTTCCCAACATTCAGATGGCTGCTGTGTGTCTGGCGTTGTTTGCCGGCGTTATTTCCGCCTTTGTAGACAACGTGGCGACGGTTTTGATGATTGCACCCGTGGCGTTGGAAGTCTGCAAAAAATTAAAAACAAATCCCATTCCGGTCATTATCGGGATTGCCGTTTCCTCCAACCTGCAAGGAGCGGCAACGTTGGTAGGCGTTAGCAGCAGCATCATGCTGGGGTCTTACGCAGATATGAGTTTTCTGGACTTTTTTGCTTATCAAGGAAAGCCCGGTATTTTCTTTGCGGTGGAATTGGGCGCCGTGATCTCCGCATTGATCTTGGCATGGCTGTTCCGAAAGGAAAAATCGCCCATTCCCAAGACCGGACAACGGACGAAAGTCAACGATTTGGTTCCTACTTATCTTTTGTGCGGCGTGGTTCTCCTGTTGATCGTAGCATCGTTCCTGCCCGAAAAACCCACCGTTACCAACGGTTTGATCTGTGTAAGCATGATGGTGATCGGTCTGATTTACAATTGGTTCAAGACCAAGAATTTCAAATCCGTTACCGAGCCGCTGAAAGCCATTGATTTTGAAACCATCGGACTGTTGTTGGGATTGTTTTTGATAATCGGCGGAATCTCCCACATGGGCGTGATTCAGGCTGCAGCAGACCTTTTGGCAAAATTAGGCGGCGGAAACGTATTTTTGCTTTACACCGTCATCGTTTGGGCATCGGTCCTCATCTCGGCATTTATTGACAACATTCCCTACGTGGCAACCATGCTTCCCGTGGTATCTGCTTTGGCGACAGGTTTGGGCGTAGACCCCACGGTTCTTTACTTCGGACTTCTTTCGGGTGCGACTTTGGGCGGGAACTGCACCCCCATCGGTGCCTCGGCAAACATTACGGGCATCGGGATTTTGCGAAAAGAAGGATATACCGTCAAAAACGGCGACTTCTTCCGCATCGGAATCCCCTTTACTTTGGCGGCAATTGTTCCGGCGTACATTTATTTGTGGCTTGTCTTTGCTCCGAAATAAATCGTTTTCAACAACAAAAAGCGCTTGACCGAGGTCAAGCGCTTTTCTTATTCTTCTGCAGATTTGATTTTCTTCATCCATTTTCCGCTTTTTAATCGGAAAATACACCAAATACATTTGATGATCTGATCGATTTTCAACAAAGTGTAAATCCAAAAGGACGGGAAGTGAAACACCAATCCCGCCAAGGCTCCCAAGGGAATAGAAGCAACCCACAAGAACAGAATGTCCCCCATCATGAGAAACTTGGTGTCTCCCCCGGCGCGCAATACACCCTTCGTCAGCATATTCCCTACCGTCTGGAAGACCATAATCAGGGAAATGGCGTACATCATTTCGTTGGCAATCAACTTTGCTTCGGGAGAAACGTCATAGAAATTGATTATGGGATTTTTCACCAACAAAATCAAAAGTCCCGCAAAAATTCCAAGCACGGAACCAACCGTAAGGAAAGTAAAACCCTGTCGATACGCCTTTTTATAATTCCCTTCTCCCATGGTATGTCCGGTAATAATTCCGCTGGCGTTGGAAATTCCCTGAGTCAATACCGAGCTTAATTGTTGCACCACCACGGTGACGGAATTTGCGGCAACAAAGGATTCTCCGATATGCCCCATCACCATAGCAACGGCATTGTTTCCGAGAGCCAAAAGACCGTCGGAAATCAGAACGGGGATGCTGACCCGAACGTATTCCCCGAGCATATCTCGGCTTCGCATAAA
>JAZSJP010000113.1:0-10450 GCA_045534395.1 Eubacteriales bacterium
TGGCTACGATCCGACTTGGAGACAAATATATCGACCAAACCGAATAGGAATTTAGGCGCAACCAAAGTAAGGGAATTGTGAAAGAAAGCGCCGACAAAGACATAACGGTAATGGAAATCAAATTTCGAAGCACGCGGCCGCAAATGACGTGATGCTTCACGAAAAGCCATTGTAAAATCGTCTGCGTAAAGGGTTTTGAGAAGAGCAGAATACCCAGCGTTGCACAAAAAGATAATTGGAAGGATAACGAAAGTCCCGCATAGGGGGAAACCAACAAAATAATGATTCCCGCAATTCCCAATCGGTTCAAGGAATCGCTTTCCGCAGAAAACCAATCTCCCCCGAAGGCGATAAGGTTCATAATGACGGCACGACAGACCGAAGGTGTAAATCCGGAAAAAAGAAGTACGACTCCCAAAGAAAGTACGGACAAAATAATGCGTAGGCGAAGGTACCGTACCTTTTTCAGGAAAAACAAAACGAAGGAAACGAACACCGAAACGTGGAGTCCCGAAACGGCGACGATATGTAACATTCCCGTATCTTGCAATGCGGAGTAATCCCTCGCGGACAAGGCGTCTTTGTCGCCGGTCAAGACCGCCGTCATAAATCCGCTTTGCGTCCCGCCGATATATCGCAGAAAGGCAGTTTCGACACGGCGCCGCACCGCGCCGGACAACCTGCGAAAGGAAACTTCTCCGTCGGATACAGAGATTTCATCAGCTGAAGATTCAACGTATGCCGTTAAGACGATTCCTTCGGAGAGATTTTCAAAGAAATACTCGACTTCCGGTTTTGAAAAGGTAAAGGTTGCCGTAAGGGAATCGCCTGCATTTGCAAGATGCGATTCGTGGAAAAAGACAAACTTTTGAGAGAACTGTCGCTCCTTTGGTTGAACGGTGTAGCGGTACCGTCCCGAAGAGGTAAACACCGGTTCTTCCGTCAACGTCACCGTCATAGGGTAGGTTTTTCCGTGGTACGCGTCTGCCGTTTTATAATAATCCGTTACGGGAGACCATAGAAAGATTGCGGACAGAAGTAACGTACACAAACAAAAGAGAACGTCGCGCAGCACAATGACCTTGCGCAACAGAAACAAGATAAAAACGGGAATTGCGGCGGCAATAATACAAAGAACGGCAGGAAGAAATGCCTGAGGAGAAACCCAGAGCAATAAAGACAAGGCAAGGAGTGATCCCGCTGCGGTAAAAGAAGCGTGTTTCATCGTTGTTTTAAAGTAACTATGGTAACGCCGGTCTCCCCTTCTCCGTAAACACCCAAACGGAAGGACTCCACCGTTTTATCCTTTCGGAGCATGGCGTGAACTCCTTGACGCAAAACGCCGGTTCCTTTTCCGTGAATGATACTGACGGTAGTTAATCCGGACATGCGGCAACGGTCTAAGAATTGCTCGACCACGGGTTCTGCTTCCAAGAGATTCATGCCGCGAATATCAATTTCGTTGGCAACGGCTTGGGTATCCCGTCCGAGGGAGTAAACGCTTTTACCGGAAGGCGGCTGAGGAACTTTCGCCTTGTTTTCGATCAACTCCAAATCGTCCAACTTAATTTTCGTTTTGATAATTCCGATTTGAACGGAGACCTGCTTTTTATTGTCGGGAAGGGCTAAAACCGTTCCGGTTTTGTCCAAAGAAAGGACTTTGACGGAATCTCCTATCCGCAAGGGACGGGGCAAAGGTTTCTTTTCTTTCTTTGGGGTAAAGGAAGATTCCATTTTATCCAACGTTTCTGCCGTTGATTTTTTAACGGCGCCGACTTTTTCACGGAAATCCGCACGGTCTTTTTCCTTGCGCAATTCATCAATTTCGTCCAAGAGACGGTCGGTGTCTCGGCGCGCCTGATCGACGATTTCCGCGGCTTTTCGCTTGGCGGCGTCCATCTGAGCGGTCATTTTAGCTTCCAACTCTTCCCGTTCTTCTCTGGCACGGTTCAAGGCACATTGAGCTTCAAAATGAAGTTCTTCCGCACGCTTTTTATCGTACTCCAAGGTTTTTCTCGTAGTTTCCAGATCCGCCAAAACGTGTTCCAACTTCACCGTTTCGTGATCAAGATGATATTTTGCACCCTCAATTACAAGATCATCCATGCCCAACTTTTGAACGATAGCAAAGGCGTTGGATTTTCCGGGAATTCCGGTAATCAATCGGTAGGTGGGACGCAAGGTGGAAACGTCGAATTCACAGGACGCGTTTTCCACGTCGGGGGTCTGCAAAGCGTATAATTTCAATTCTGCGTAGTGGGTGGTGCACATTACCTTTGCGCCCATGGACTGAATGGATTCAATGATGGACATGGCAAGGGCGGCCCCCTCGGAAGGATCGGTTCCGCTTCCTAATTCGTCCAAGAGAACCAAAGAACGGTCTGTCACGTTCTTCAAAATATCAATGATGTGCGTCATGTGTGCAGAGAAGGTGGACAAAGACTGTTCGATGCTCTGTTCGTCTCCGATATCGGCAAAAATCCGGTCGTAAAAGGATACCGAAGATCCTTCCTTGGCGCAGACGAATAATCCGGATTTTGCCATAAGGCACGCCAACCCTAAGGTTTTTAACGACACGGTTTTTCCGCCGGTGTTGGGACCGGTCACAATCAAAACGGAATAATCTTTCCCGAGGGAAACGTCAATGGGGACAACCTTATCTTTGGAGATCAAAGGGTGTCTTGCTCCGTTAAGCATCGTGTTTCCGTTATCGGTCAAAACAGGTTTATAAGCCGAAATTTCCGCGGCATAGCGCGCCTTTGCAAAGCAAAAATCAAAAAAGCATACGGTATAGAAATTGTTGACAAGCCAATCGGCGCGCTGGGCAATCTGCTGAGAAAACGCCATGAGGATTTTGTCAATTTCCCGACGTTCTTCGGCAACGAGAACGGCAATTTCGTTATTTGCGTTCACCACTGCCATGGGTTCGATAAAGACCGTAGCGCCGCTGGACGAGGTATCGTGGACCAATCCGGGAACGTCGTTGCGACACTCGGCACGCACCGGCAAAACGTAGCGGTCGTTACGAATGGTTACAATGGCATCTTGAAGATATTGCTCGGCAGAACGCAGATAACTGTCCAGAACGTTCCGAATTTTTGCGCGGGCGGCAGACTGTTTTCGGCGAATATCCCGCAATGCGGGAGACGCGGCATTGGAAACCTCTTCGGGAGAAGGGAATGCGGTATTGATACTGTTTTCCAGGGTAGCATCGGCGACGAGAACGCTGTAATATTCGCTCAACGCACCGCTATCCGAAGGCACGTTTTCCCGCAAACCGCGAACAATACGCAGTAAATCAGCAATGGCAATCAATTCGAAAATTGCTAAAGTTGCGCCGTTCTGTGCCCGACGGGCAGCAGAAACGATATTTTTCAAATCCGAAAAAGAAGGGGCGCCGTAACGTTGCAAAATGGTCATTGCGGCATCGGTCTGATCCAATGCTTTTTGGGCATCGGAAAGGGTTTTGTGAGGTTTCAACTCAAGACACATTTCCTTTGCGGAATCGGAAACGGCATGTGCCGCAAGTTGTTCTAATATTTTAGGATATTCAAGGGGATTCAATTCATCCATAGGTTCACCTTTCCAGAGCGTTTCGGACGGAGCGATAATATTCCAAAGACGAAAAATCCGTATCCGTAATGAACGATACGTAATCCGAAAGTAATTTCGACAGATAGTGAAGAGAATCGTCGTTCATGGAAAATAAGTACGCTTTTTTGCCTTCCTGTTGTGTAATATGGCGCAGAGCGGAGACCATGCCGGCAGTGATGGGATAACCGTTTCCGCAAGCGTCACAGCAAAAGCCTTCTTTGAACGACCATTTTGTCGGGGGCGCATCGCAACGGGCGCAGGAAACTTGCGGAAATACACCTTCGATCATACAGTATTTGATTTCGTACACCAATTTGATCAACCGTTCGTCAACGTCGGTGGCGCTTAATAGATAAAGGGAATTCAAAAGCAAGGAACAAAGTGCCGCGGCGTCGATCTCTTCCCCGCTTTTTGCCGCAACGTCTGCAAAATATTGAGCCAACGCAAGGCGGGCAAGATCTTCCCGCAAGCCGTAAAAGGCTTCTTCCACGTCAGCGGAATTTACCACATACATTCCCTTGCCTTTAAACAAAACGTAATGAGAAAAGACAAAATTTTGGGCGTACAGGACCGATTGCTTTTTGTTTTTTCCTACGGAGCGGGCAAGGACGGTGATCCTTCCGTGCTCGGGAGTCAGAAGGGTCAGAATCATATCCCGCTCTCCGTAAGGGCGTGCCTTCAGAACGATTCCGTCGGTGACGACTTCCATGAGTTGCTCCTAAAATTCGTTGTATTCGTTAATCAAAGTATCGTTGTTGCGCCAATCTTCCTTGACTTTGACGCGACATTCCAAGTAGACCTTGCGACCCAAGAGATTTTCAATTTCGGAGCGGGCTTCCGTGGCAATTTTTTTCAACATGGCGCCTTGTTTTCCGATAATGATGCCCTTGTGGGATTCTCTTTCGCAGATAACGTTGACATAAATCTCCGTCACTTTGCCGTCTTCCCTGTCTTTAAACAAAACGGTTTCCACCGCAGTCCCGTGGGGAACTTCTTCCCGAAGATTGCGCAACAGTTTTTCCCGAACCAATTCACTTGCCAAGTAACGCTCGGAACGGTCGGTTGCGGCATCGGTGGGATAATATACTACGGGGGATTCTTCCACGTGTTTGAGAATCTCGTCCAAAACGATTTTTACACCGTCTTGCTGAAGGGCGCTGACGGGAACGATGGAATCGAACTCATACAGTTCCGCATAGGACGAAATTACTTTCAAGATTTCATCTTTGCGGATCTTGTCGATTTTATTCAAAACCAAAATACAGGGCAAGCCCGACGCCTGAATTTTTTTAATGACATCCCGTTCCATAGAGCCGGGGGCACGGCATTCCGCAACGAACAAAATCAGATCCACGTCACCGATGGATTCTTCGGCGACTTCAATCATTTTGGTTCCCAATTTGTTTTCGGGACGGTGGAATCCGGGGGTATCCAAAAATGCGATTTGAACGTCCTTTGCATTATAAACTCCGACAATCCTGCTCCGGGTCGTTTGAGGCTTATCGGAAATAATGGAAATTTTTTCTCCTAAAATTGCATTTAAAAGGGTGGATTTTCCGACGTTCGTACGTCCGATAATAGAGACAAAAGCAGTTTTCATAAAACACCTCACGTTATTTACGTTTTTTCCCTTTCACAAAAAACAGGGAAAGGACCATGAAAAGAATCAATAAAACGATTCCCCACGGCGTGATAATTTTCTCAAATACAACCGCCCATTTTTTCGGGTCACGGAAGAGAAAAACGGCAACGACAACCGAAGCGACAGCAGAAATCAACACGCTTCCCGCCGCGGCATCTTTTGCTTTTTTGGCAATGGGAGACCATTGCGGAGAAGCCAGATTGACGGCATGTTCCAAAGCGGTATTTATCAATTCAAGAGACAGAACCATAGCGTACAGAATCACCAAAACCACAGCTTGTCCTACCGTAACTCCGTAAAGCGCGGCAACGCAACTGACGAGACAGACGGCGACCAAATGAATGCGGAAATTTCGTTCGTCGCAAATAGTTTGAAACAGTCCGCAAAAAGCATAGCCAAAGGAACGGAAGATCTCTTTAAACATTGAAATCATCGGGTCAACCCCATTTCTTGCAAAACTGCTTCCTGTTTGGAAAACATTTCCTTTTCCTGCTCAGCGCCTTCTTCGTGATCGTAGCCGAGGCAATGCAAAACGGAATGTGCCGTAAGAAATGCGACTTCGCGCTCATAAGAGTGTCCGTATTCTTCCGATTGTTTTCGAGCGCGCTCCAAGGAAAGTGCCATATCGCCGACGTAAAAGAAATCCGCGTTTTCCTTCAATGGATATTCCCCCGAAGGGAAGGATAAAACGTCGGTAGCACGGTCAATTTGTCGAAAATCCCGATTCAATTCCCGAATGGATTTATCGTCGACCAAAAGCACCGACATTTCGCTTTCCACCGGGATTTTTTCAAAATCCAAAACGGCATTGACCGTTCTTCGAATCAAACCTTTCAATTCCTTCGGAGTCTTTTCTTTTCTCTGCTCGTTTGTAATGCTCACGTAACACTTGCTCATAAAGATGCTCTCTTTTCTTGATTATTGCTTGCCCGAATAAAGGTCGTATGCACGAATAATTTTTTGAACCAAGGCGTGACGAACCACGTCTTTTGCCGACAACTTTTGGATTGAAATATCATCGATATTCTCCAAGACCTTCATAGCTTGTTTCAGACCGCTTTGCTTTCCGTCTGGCAAGTCGATTTGGGTAATATCACCTGTAATTACGATTTTGGAACGGAATCCGAGGCGGGTCAAAAACATTTTCATTTGTTCGCAGGTGGTGTTTTGAGCCTCGTCCAAAATAATAAAGGAATCGTCAAGAGTCCGTCCTCGCATATACGCTAAAGGGGCAACTTCGATCACGTTCTTTTCAAGATAATTCTGATAGGTTTCGACACCTAAGAAATCAAACAATGCGTCGTGCAAGGGGCGAAGATAGGGATCAACTTTATCTTGCAGATCTCCCGGCAAAAAGCCTAATTTCTCTCCCGCTTCCACGGCGGGGCGCGTCAAAACGATGCGATCCACCTGTTTATTGCGCAACGCCGTAACCGCCATGGCGACGGCAAGATAGGTCTTACCCGTTCCTGCGGGACCGATACCGAGGGTAATGGTGTTGGACTTTATGGCTGAAACGTACTCTTTTTGACCAAGGGTCTTGGGTTTAACGGGTTTTCCGCGGGAAGTGACGCAAATACAATCTCCCCCCAACTCGGAAAGCGAATCTTCCTTTCCTTCCCCAACGGAAACAATAAAATACGAAACGGTCTGAAGGTCGATCAAATCGCCCTTTTGCGCAAGAGACAAAAGCCCCTCTATAACCTTAACGGCGGCGGAGACGTTTTCTTCCTTTCCGGAAATCTTCAGTTCATCACCACGATTGGTGACGGCAACCTTCAATTCCGCTTCAATGCGCCGAATGTTTTCGTCCAAGTGACCGAAGAGATTGGAAAGAAGGTCTAATGATTCAATTTTCAACGTTTTTTCCACAGTTTTATCCTAATCCTCAAAATAAAATGTTTTGTCTTGACAAATATCCATAACGGAACTCCGCGTCCGGGTAAGGGTAACGGAGTCTGGCGTTTCAACAACGTCGTCTTGCACCGATTCGGTCTCTACGTTATAGTAACGCAGACGATCGGATTCATCGAGACGGCTTTTGGCGATACTCACCGCTTCTTCCGGAGAAATTTGAATTTCCCGAGGGACGGTTTCGTAATAATAAATTTCCGTCAGGGTAATGGGAACAGGAGAAGATTCCCCCAAAGAAAGATGTTTAATTTCTCGTTCGGTTTCGTATTCCCCGTAGGGGCAGAAAAATCCGGGAGTTGCATGAAATTCTTTTCCAAAAAAATTCCAAATACGCTCTACTTTGCAATGCCCGGTGCGTTCCGGCATGCTTTGGGTGAGCAGTACCGTTTCGGACTCAACGTCGGTTACGCGCGCCAAGATCTTTGCCTTGGAATGAACCACGTAATATCCGAGACGGGTATCCATAATTCCGCCCACCAGAAGATCGCCTTTTTGCACCGTCTGCCCTTTTTTGACGTATCCCGTGCCCGCTTGGATCACGGAAGAGAGAATCTGACCGTCCCTGGAAGCAACGATATTACACGGAGTTCCGTCGTCAACGGTTTTGGGCGCCGATTCCGAAAAATGGACTTCCACCACGGCGCGGCAACCTTCCATATTGACCGATACGAAGGAGACGTTTTGACAGCCAAGCATGATTTGGTATCTGAGGTTTTTGTAATTTACCCCGGGGATAAAAGATCCGACACCGAACCCTTCTTGCAAAAGAACCGATTGAATATCCTTTACTTGAAGGGGATTGGCTTGGGGAATTTCAACCGACCAAACGAAGTTGGGAAGCAGCATGAGCAATATCACATACAAAGGAATCCCAATAAAAAGACCGATGCGGCGACGGTATTTTTGCAGCGTAACGGGAAATCCTTTTTCTTCGACACACTCCACGGTGACGCCGCTTTTTCGTGCCAGGACATCTATTTTCTTTTTGGAAAACAGAAAGAGTTTTGCCTGAATAATCCCCGGGCAGATGCGACGGATTTCCCAAAGTTCGATCTCTTTTTTCATGCAGAGCGTTATGAATTTTTCTCCGTACGCACCTTGAATCTCAATGGTATTATACCCAAACAACCAACGAAACCAATTCCACAAAAATACCATAACTCAACCCTCAAATTCCAAAGAAATCACCGTACCGCGAATAAAAACGGTTTTTTCCGTCAGGTTGCACAGATCCAGACACCTTCCGTTGATACGGATCAAACGCTTTCCGGCGCGCAATTTAACGGTTTCCGGCTCGTATTCCAGAATTCCGTCGCAACAATCGACCAACACCCCGGAATTCCCCGAAAATTCAATATGCGGAATTTCAGATTTTTGAGGATACTTCTGCTCCATAAGACCACTCCTTCGGTGAATGAATATTCCGAGGGAGACGAAAATATGCAAGAACAGTGTATATATAACGTTTATATTATATCATAGAAGAAATGATTTGTCAATACGAAAAATCGCCGAAAACAAGTTTATTTTCACCTTGTAATTCAGCATAAACCCTCTACTGAAAAACATAAAATTTTTCGGTGATGAAATTGAATCGGAAAAGCTTTTTAAAGAATGCAATTTGGATCTCCGTTGTGTCTTTTTCCATGAGCTTAATAGGAATCCTGTTCCGCACGTATGCTTCCAATCGGGTAGGCTCTGAAGTTATGGGGCTTTTGGAGATTGTTCTCTCGGTATATTTCCCTGCCTGCACCTTGGCGTCTTCAGGCGTTTACGTTGCGTCAACGAGACTTTGCTCGGAAGCAATAGCAAAAAAAGATGGAAATATCAACAAAATTCTTAATAACTGTCTCATTTACGCCTTATGTTTTGGCATAGGTGCATTTTTGCTTTTATTTTTCGGAGCAAAAACCATCGCTCAGCACTGGCTTTCCTTTTCCGATGCGGAAATCCCGTTAAAAATTCTGTCATTTGCTCTTCCCTTTTTAGCCATGTCCAACGCGTTGCAAGGGTACTTTCTTTCCTTGCGGCGCGCATCTTATTCCACCGTTTTGCAAGTAACGGAAGATTTATCAAAAATCGGTGCCACAATACTTCTCTTTGCCCGATATTTGCAGAGAGGTCCTTATGCCGCTTTGGGTGCCATGGTTGCGGGAATGGCTATCGGAGAAACCGTTTCCTGTTTTATTGGATTTTTCCTGTATCAAACAAAACGAAAAGAGCTCATTCGGTACAAAACTTCGGGAACACAAAATTATCTTGCGGAAATTGCAAAAATCGCCCTTCCCTGTGCCTTCAGCGGATATTTGCGCTCGGGAATCGGGATGCTGGAAAACATTCTGGTGCCTCGAGGACTGCAAGCATCGGGGCTGACTGCAGAACAGACTTTGGCGGCATTGGGGAAATTTGAAGGAATGGCATTGCCTGTTATCATCTTTCCCGCAACCTTTCTTACCATCGTTTCCAAATTGTTGGTTCCGGAAATCACCTCCGAAAACGCTCTCGGAAACAAAAATAACAACATAAACACAACTTATAAAACCTTGCGATGGACCTTGACCTACGGAATTTTTATCGGAACGTTTGCGGCATTTTTCGGAAAAGATCTTGGAATGTCATTTTATCACGACAAGACCTGCGGAACATACCTGACCGTCCTTGCACCTCTTGTTCCCGTGATTTACGCAGACCGGGTAATTGACGGCATTATGAAGGGTTATAATCAGCAATTAACGACCCTGAAAATCAATTTAATCGACACGCTATTTCGCACGCTCGGAGTGTGGTTGCTTTTACCGAAAACGGGGATCAAGGGATACGTTGCTCTCTTTTGCTTGGGAACCGTAATGAATTTTGCATTCTCTTTTGTATCGTTGCAAAAAGTCAGCCACGTCTCTTTCCCCTGGAAAGAAGGCGTGGCAAAACCCGTTATATTTGCAATAATTTCCGTTGCACCGCTAAAAATCTGCAGCACGTTGTTTCAAATTCCGCTGTGGATCCTTGGGGGAGCATCAATGGTATTATACATACTTTTTATACTACTGAACCTGAACGTAAAAAGGAGTTTTACACAGAATACTTTTCCACAATTAACCGCAAGTGTTCCAATGCGCAAATTGCGAGATCGGTAGAAGAAGACACTGCCGAATCACAGAGCGAAGTTTCTGCAAACAGAAGATTAACTTTGGGAAACATCAAAGAAACGATTACACCGCCGTTATTCCTCTTCTTCACCGAAAGCTCTCCGCCTGCGGCTTTGATGCGACGCCGAACGGAAAAGATTCCGATATCGATTCCGTC
>JAZSJP010000054.1:0-7998 GCA_045534395.1 Eubacteriales bacterium
TGGCTACGATCCGACTTGCCATCAAATGATGATTCCCACCGGCGGCCCCGGCACGGGAAAAACCACCACCCTCAACGGAATTATCCGCATTTTGGAAGCCAAAGGGGAAAAGGTGGGACTTGCCACTCCCACGGGACGCGCCGCAAAACGAATTACGGAACTGACGGGTAGAGAGGCAAAGACCATTCACCGTCTGTTGGAATATACCCAAACGGGCACCGAACGGTGTTTTCAGCGAAATCACGGAAATCCCGTGGAATACGACGCCGTCATCATCGACGAGTGTTCCATGGTGGACTTGTGGCTTTTTGACCATCTTTTGGACGCCTTGCCCCTGTCTTGTCGGCTGATTTTGGTGGGAGACGTCAATCAGTTACCCCCCGTAGGACCCGGAAGCGTTTTGAAGGATATTTTATCCAGCGATTGCGTTGCCGCGGTGGAATTGACGGAAATTTTCCGCCAAGCTCGGGAAAGCCTGATTATTACCAACGCTCACGCGGTGCTTCGCGGAGAAATGCCCGTTTTAACCGAGACAAAAAAAGACTTTTTCTTTTTGCGTGCCGAAAATCCCGCCGCTGCCGTGCAATTGGCGGTGGATTTAGCGGCTCAACGCCTGCCTAACGCCTACGGATTTTCTCCCGCAACGGAAATTCAAGTATTATCCCCTACCCGAAAAGGATTGGCGGGAACGGTGAATTTGAACCGCGAATTACGGGAGAAAATCAACCCCGCCGCCTACAATAAAAAAGAATTGACCTTTCGGGACATCATTTTCCGGGAAGGGGACAAGGTCATGCAGATCAAGAACAATTACGACCTTGTCACCGAGCGGGACGACGGACATTTGGACGCCGGCATCTACAACGGAGACTTAGGCATCGTGGAAGCGGTCATTCCCGGTCAGGAAAGCCTCATTGTACGCTTTGACGATAAACGAGTGACGTATACGGGAGAAGCCTTGGAAGAGTTGGAACCCGCCTACGCCGTCACCGTCCACAAAAGTCAGGGCAGTGAATTCAAAGCCGTGGTGTTAATGGTTTCCGAGGGCGCTGACGTACTCTTTACCCGAAACCTTCTTTACACCGCCATGACCCGAGCAAAACAGTTGCTTATTTTGGTGGGCTCTCCCGCCAGACTGTCTTATATGATCGGAAACGTCACCGCAGACCGACGGTACAGCGGATTGAAATTTATGTTAAAAAATTTAGGATGACGCTATGGACTTAACAAATCCCACTCAAATCAAAGCTCTTTTGGAACGCCATAATTTTCACTTTTCCAAAACCTTCGGTCAAAATTTTCTCATTACCGCCCGCATTCCCGAAAAAATTGCGGAATCAGCGCAAATTGACGAAAATACTACGGTTTTGGAGATCGGCCCCGGCATCGGTTGTCTAACCAAATGTCTGGCAAAACGGGCAAAAAAAGTGGTCGCTGTGGAAATCGACGACCGATTGATTCCCATTCTCGGGGAAACTTTGGGAGAATTCGACAACGTACAAGTGGTGCACGGCGATATTCTGAAAACCGATTTGAAAAAACTCTTTGAGGGAGAAGAAAAGTTGGCGGTCTGCGCAAATCTTCCCTACAATATCACCACCCCCATTTTGGTCTATCTTTTGGAAAGCGGGCTGAACTTCGATTCCATCACCGTCATGGTGCAAAAAGAAGTGGCGCAACGCTTCTGCGCCGAAAAGGGCAACAAAGATTACGGTGCCATTACCCTATTTTTAAACTATTACACCAAACCGAAAATGCTCTTTTCCGTCGCCGCCGGCAATTTCTTGCCCAAGCCTCGGGTAGATTCCGCAGTCTTGCGTCTGCAAGCCATTGACCCGCCCGTGGACACCGACCCCAAAGAGCTGTTTAAAATCATTCGCGGGGCTTTCTCCATGCGTCGAAAGACCTTGCAAAACACCTTAGCATCGGTAGGCATTTCCAAAGAAAAAACCGCGCAAGCCCTACAATCTCTTGGGCTTTCACCCTCTGCGCGGGGGGAAGAGTTGGGATTGAAGGAATACGCCGCTCTGGCAGAAGAATTGAAGCGATAAAAAATCTCGCAGAAACAATTTCTGCGAGATTTTCATTTCATTGTTATTTCGCCGCAGCACCGGAAGGATTGCCGCTTCCCGAGGTCTCGGAAAACTTGAACAGGTCTTCCAAATATTCGGGACGGTAAGCGTCGATGACGTCTTCGTTATAAACGTAGTTCAAACGGCTTCTCCAATCCGTATGCTTTGCGGAAAGGTCGTCGGCGTACAGGGTCTTAAAGACCGAGTCCTTCACGTCGGTAAAGTAAGAATCCTTCTCCTTGTGATCCAACCGCTGAACAATCCAAACCGAATCGTCCAGGGTAACGGCGGCGTACTCTCCGTTTTTCAGAGAGAATACCTTATCCACAATATCCTCGTCCACGGTAATATTGTAATAGGAAGCCAAGGATTCACTAAACACACCTTGATCGTTGATAATCAGACCGTCGTTTAAGATCGCCTCGTTTTGCAGGGTCAAAGCTTCCTTCTCCGAAGTGGTCAAATCGTCGGTAATTTCCGTATAATCGTCGGAATAGGAAACAATCAGATCGTTGATACTCGTGCCCTTTTCCAATTCGGAAAGAACGGTGTTTTTGTTTGCCTCAATTTCCGCCAACTTGGTTTCGTTATACTTGTTCCCATCGGAATCTTGAGTCATCAAAACCACGTACTTAAAGCGAACGTAATTGTTATCGAAATAGTCCTTCATTTCCTCTTGGGAAATTTCGTTGGGGCCGCCTTCACCGTAGTAATATTCCAAAATCTTTTCGCTCTTGCGGTTGCAAGCCATGAGATTGCGGAATTCGTCGTAGGACATTCCGAGCGCCTGACGAATGGTATTGAATCCATCGTTACCGTAGAGCGCAACCCAATCTTCACGAATGATGCGGTCAACTTCTTTTTCGTCTTCCTCATTCAGGGTCAATCCCAAGGCGTCAAAGGTGACGTCAATGTACAGATAACTCATGTACTGATCCTTGGCGCTTTCGATGATGGTATCGCTCAGGCTTTGCTTTCCACCGGACAAAGACTTGTCCGCCAGCATTTCCGTCCAAGTGAATTCCTTATTGCTCTGAGATGCAATGTAAGTTAGGTATGCATAATAATAATCGGTCATCCATTGTACGTAATAACGATACGGTCCTACGGGGAATTCTTTAGCCTCTCCGTTTACCGTCCCGGTAATGGCGTAGGATAAATCGGGTTGACGGGAACACCCGGCAAAGAGTGCCACGGTCATGACGACGACCAAGCACAGGCACAACAGTTTTTTCATGGAATCTTTCCTTTCACCGCCTATGGCGAAATTTTACCATATAAGTATATCAAAAAACAATGGGAATGTCAAGTGAGAAAATGTGACAATCGTGCAAGAATCCCGAAGACACAAAAAGAAAAAGCACCCATTTTTCCAAAAAAACCACAATACGGCAATTTTGTTTTATTAAAAAAGAAGAATTTTTTTCTCTAAAATCAGCAAAAATTATACGAAAAACGTCACAAAAAATTCAACTTTTTAGACTATAATATTTTTACAAAGATATTGAGGTGAGAACGCATATGAAAAAAATTTCTCTTTTATTGATTCCCATTTTGTTGCTCTCGCTGACGGCTTGCGCCTCCCGGAAGTATCAGGAAGATTTCCTCTCCTTGCGGGAACTGTTCGTGCAACGCGGAAGCGGAATGAAAGGATACGAAGTGTCGGAAATTGCATCCTACGACGGTTTTGATCATTTTTGCGTCCGTATTTCCTTGGATGCCATCGAAGAGTCTTCCACACAAGACACCTTGTATTACGACGCCAACGTGCTCCTGTTTGAATCCGAAGAAGAAGCGGAAGAAGCTTACCAAGAAAATCAAAAAAGCGGAGTGGGCGGAACCTGTCTGAAGCATGAAAAGATCTTAATGTATTGGTTGGAGGCAGACCCCTTCGCCGACCTTTACGAGGAAGTATTTAACTTGGCGTTTTATAACGGTGATTCCGAAGAAAACTGAAAGGAAACAATCCCATGAAAAAAGTAGAATATTCTGCCCATGCAAAAATTCCTCAGGCACACTCGGTCTCGGTATATTTTTGCGGCAGAGAACAATGCGAAAGCGGACATTCCTACGGCCCTATGATGCGCACGCAGTACTTGTTTCACTACGTAGTTTCGGGAAAAGGAACCTTCCGCACCAAAAATCACGTTTATAATCTTTCCGCCGGTCAAGGCTTTATGATTCTGCCCGATCAAGTTACGTACTATCAGGCGGATAAGGAAACGCCTTGGGAATATATTTGGATCGGATTTGACGGAATTGATGCTGCGCAAATCGTTTCCAATCTGGGCTTTACGGAAAAAACACCCATCTTCAAGGGAGAACCCGACGGAAGATTGGAAGGAATGCTGAACAAGCTTTTGGATCTTTTCAAAAACGACCAAAACGACACCTACAATATTTTGGGAACCTTCTACTCCATTATGGCGTTTTTACAGCATAATACCCTGAACCATCTCCCGGGAGAAAAAGGATACGTGGAAAAAGCGTTGGATTATATCCATCACAACTATACCTATCGAATCCGCATCGAAGACATTGCCCGCTTTGTGGGATTGGATCGAACCTATCTGTTCAAGCTTTTTGTCAAGAACGTGGGGTACGCGCCTCAGGAATATCTGATTCGATACCGTCTGGAACACGCCGCGGATATGTTGACAAACACAAAACTTTCCACCACGCAGATCGCTTATTCTTGCGGATTCCGGGACTCCCCGTCTTTCTGCAAACATTTTAAAGCGCGGTACGAAATTTCCCCCCTTGCTTATCGAAAAAAGAATCGAATTTTTTAAAAATTGAGATGAAAAATCTCCCTCACACGAGGGAGATTTTTGCATATAGGGCATCAAATAAAATCAATGCGTCCCTCTTTCAGTCGAGCCAGCGCCGTGGCGCTTCGAGCGACGGATTCCTGCTCGTCAAAAGAACGACGCACGTAATCGGCAACGTCGTCCTTCTGTTGTTGGGATAATTGCGCGTAAAAACGGGAAGCACTCAAATCTTCTGCCAATTCCGCCAGAAACGCCCGAAGAACGATTTTTTTCTTCATAAAAAAACACCTTTCTTTCTCTTTTACTCTGCCCAAAAAGCGCTTCAACTCCCCTGAAAATTTTTTCTTGTGACATTTTTTTAAATTCCTTTGTGGAATTTGAACAAAGTCAACGGAAAACAATTATGGAAAACGCTGAAAGTTGTATCTTTTTCATAAATACTATTTACTTTTTTTGAAGAATATAGTATAATATTATTATCGGATTTCTTTTTCCGTGCTGCAACGGAAAAAAGACGCCGCCGTTATGGAAACGGGGCGGAAAGGAGATTTAACAATTATGCAGTACAAAACCGAAAATATCCGCAACGTCTGCCTTTTGGGTCACGGAGGAAACGGAAAAACCTCACTTGCGGAGGCATTGCTTTACTATACGAAGGGAACCGACCGGCTGGGAAAGATCGCAGACGGCACCACCGTGTGTGACTTTGATCCTGAAGAAACCAAGCGCGGTTCGGGAATATCCGCCGCTTTGGCGCCGGTGGAATGGAAGGGAAATAAGATCAATCTTATCGACACCCCGGGATATTTCGACTACGAAGGAGAAGTACTGCAGGGATTGAAGGCTGCCGATGCCGCCGCCATCGTTGTTTCCGCAAAAAACAACCTGCACGTGGGAACGGAAAAAGCCTATAAATATTGTCAGAAAAAGAATCTGCCCAATCTCTTTGTCGTCACGAAAATTGACGAAGAAAACGGCGACTTCATGAAAGTATACACCGCTCTGCGTCAGCAGTTCGGTATGCGTGTCTGCGCCCTGACCTATCCCGTCATCGGAAACGGCAAGGTCATGGGCATGGTCGATCTTTTGAAGATGACCTACCGCACCGTGGAAGGAACTCACGCCCAGGACAATCCCATTCCTCCCGCCCTGGAAGACACCGTTAAGCGCCTGAAGGACGAATTAAACGAAGCATTGGCGGAAACCAACGAAGCGTTGATGGAAAAATATTTTGAAGAAGAACCCTTCACCGACGAAGAAGTGCAAATTGCCCTTTCCGTGGGTATTCGCCGCCGTGCTCTGTTGCCGGTATTGTCTTGCTCCAACGTGTCTCTCAACGGATTGGAATCCATTCTCAACGCCATGGTGGAGGTTCTTCCCGCGCCCACGCCCGCCGCAGAATCGGGCAACGGCGTTTATATTTTCAAGACCGTCGCTGACAACTTCGGTAAGATCTCCTACTTTAAGGTTCTGTGCGGAACCTTGAAGGCGGGTATGACCCTGACCGACACCAAGACCGGACTTGGAGAAAAATTCGGTCATATCTACGTCATGAAGGGCAAAAAACAAATGGAAGTCGACGAACTGTGTGCCGGAGATATCGGTGCCGTGACCAAGTTGTCTGCCGCTACCGAAAGCGTACTGACCGCCGGGGTAAAAATTGACGTAGATCCCATTGAATATCCCATTCCGAACCTGAAAATGGCAGTCACCGCCAAGAAGAAAGGCGACGAAGAAAAGATTGCCCAAGGTCTTCAGAAGTTGATGGAAGAAGACAAGACCTTTACTTATTTTATCGATCCCGAAACCAAAGAACAGATTCTCTGCGGTATGGGTGAAGCTCAGATCGAAGTTCTTTGCTCCCGCCTGAAGGCTCGCAACAACGTGGAAGTGGAACTGAAAGCACCCCGCATCGCATATCGGGAAACCATTCGCAAAAAAGTAAAAGTTCAAGGAAAGCATAAGAAACAATCGGGCGGACACGGTCAATACGGCGACGTGTGGATCGAGTTCGAACCCTGTGCCAGCGAAGAATTGGTCTTTGAAGAGAGCATCTTCGGAGGCGCCGTTCCCAAGAACTTCTTCCCCGCCGTAGAAAAGGGTTTGAGAGAATCCACCGCAAAGGGCGTGTTGGCGGGTTATCCCGTAGTCGGTCTGAAAGCCACCTTGGTAGACGGCTCGTACCACGACGTTGACTCTTCGGAAATGGCCTTCAAAACCGCCGCCGGCATTGCCTTCCGGGAAGGACTCCCCAAAGCGGCACCCTGTATTCTGGAACCCATCGGGGAATTGAAGGTTCAAATTCCCGACTCCATGATGGGCGATATTATCGGCGATATCAACAAGCGCCGCGGTCAGATCATGGGCATGAATCCCGCCGCCGACCAAGGTTGGACGGAAGTGACGGCAGAAATCCCCATGTCCGAAACGGCAACCTACGCCATCGACCTGCGCTCCACCACCCGAGGCAGAGGTGTCTTTACCCTGAACTTCCTGCGCTATCAGGAAGCCCCCGCCAACGTTGCGGAACAGGTCATCGCCGACGCCGCAAAGGTCGCGGAGTAATAGTTAGAATTGAATGAGTGTCCTTTCTTTCTTTTCTCGGGAAAAGAAAGAAAGGACCAAAGAAAGAAAAGCGAACTCCGGCGGAATTCTTCCGCCGGAATTTTTTATATAGACCCCTCTCGGCGGAAGCATTCCGTCGACCTTTGCTTTTTCTTTGGTTCTTTCTTTTTCTCATAAAAAATATAAAAACGAATGGCGGCATAGTTATTTTGTCGCAGTTTTTATATCTACCCTCTCGGCGGAAGTATTCCGCCGACCTTAGCTTTTCTTTTTGGGTCTTTTTCTTTTCGCGAAAAGAAAAAGAACACCATCCCCCCTCAACGCATAGAATGGAACAGACCTTTCCGGGAGGATTTTTGCATGGACACCATTCTTTTTGCAGGTGGAGACCGGCGGACGTCGGTTGCCGTTGAATATATGAAACGGGCGGGATTTTCCGTCCAAACCTACGCCGTCACCGAGAGAATCCCCCTGAACGGGCGGGGAATTTCGGCGATGATTTTGCCCTTTCCGAGCCTTAAAAACGGACGACTGAACGCGCCTTTGATTGAAACGCCGCCTACCTTGTCCGAAGTTCTGGCAGAAACGGG
>JAZSJP010000025.1:0-2714 GCA_045534395.1 Eubacteriales bacterium
GACCGTATGGAAGACGGCATGAGTGAAGGGGAAGCCGTTGCCAACGTGGGAGATTTGAACCAAATTGCGCCGCAGATCGGCGAAGCGCCTCGGGAAGAAGATGCTCCCGTCGAACCTGCTCAAAAGATTTCTTACGTCTTGCGCAATCCGTGGGTCGTAGGCTTTTTGTCGCCGTTTATTTTGGTTTTATGGGCAATCGTGTTTGCTGTTTTGACGGCGTTTTGGTGCGTAGTGGTGGCGTTGTACGCCGTGGACGTTGCCTTGTGGGCGTCGGGCGTTGCCCTTCACGTGGCGGGAACGGCGTTGTTCTGTTCCGGACACGGGGGAGACGGACTGTTGGTCTTCGGTGCGGGCGTCTTTTTTGTCGGATTTGCGATTCTTTGGTCGTTGGGGTGTAAGTACGCCGCCTTGGGCATGATAAAGGCAACCAAATGGACGGTTTGGGGATTGATTCGAATGGTCGTCCGAAAGGAGCGTGCCGCATGAAAGGAATTGTATCAACGCTGATTACCGCTTTTTCCATTATGTTAGGGGGAATTGCCATTATGATGATTTCACTGAGCCTGTTGGGTGCTTCTTTTGAATCCTTGACCAACAAAGAAGTGGGTGAGTTGAAGACCGATACCGTTGCCGAGACGGTGACTTCTTTGTCGGTGGACGTATGGGACGTAAACGTGGAAATTGCACCTTCCGAAGACGGAAAAATCTCGGTTTCCCGCAACGAGACCGAGAAGGTTTTCTATTCCGTTTTCGTGGAAAACGGCACCTTGACGGTGCGGCGCATCGACCACCGAAAATGGTACGAGAGATTGGTATCTTTCCATTTCCAGACCCCCACTTTAACGGTTCGCTTGCCCAAGGGCGAGTACGAAACGTTGAATGCCAAGGTGAGCAGTTTTGATTTGTCGGTTGCCGAAGGAATCGTCTTTGACCGCGCCACGGTGACGGCGTCTTCCGGGTCGGTTCAGTATTTTGCCGACGTCAAGGAAAATCTGATTTTGACGGTCACGTCGGGAAGTCTTTTGGTGAAGAACGTATCTGCAGCGGAGATTACGGGAACCGTCACCAGCGGACGCATGGAATGGGAAGAGGTTTCTTGCAAACGCTTGACTCTTTCCGGAACCAGCGGAACGACCGAATTGAACGACGTCGCCGCTTCCGACGCGGTTTGTTTGGAACTCGTCAGCGGTTCGGTCACGCTGACCGACGTGGTGTGTGACGGTGATTTTTCGGTAAAAGCCACCAGCGGAAGTCTTCGTCTGAACCGATGTGACGGCGAAAAAATTACCTTGCAGACCACCAGCGGGTCGGTCAAAGGTACGTTGCGCAGTCCAAAGGTCTTTAACGTCAAAGTTTCCAGCGGTTCGGTCAACGTGCCCGATTCGGTGCAAAACGCCGGATTGTGCGAAATTAAAACTACCAGCGGAAGTGTTAAAATCTCCATCGAAGAATAGAATTGTTTGATGCGCAGACGGTCAACCTCATCCACCGCAAGCGGTCCCCCTTCCCCTTCCATGGGAAGGCAAGGAGCGGAAGCGTAAAAATCTCCATAGAAGAATAGAAAGAAGCCGAGAACGTTTTGTTCTCGGCATTCCTTATACTAAAATCGGTTGGATTTGTTTGCCTTGCAACGCCGCTGACACGGTGTCGGGAATGGCGTCCATGTGGGCAACCAAAGACGCTTCTTTGCTTACGGGGTCGTCTTGACCGAAGGGGACGAAAAAGTAATTTCGGGTATTGAGCAACGTGCCGATGTTTTTCGCGTTTCCCGTCAATCCGTCGTTGGTGGAAACGGCGACCACGACCGGACGGGCGTTTCGCAGATGGGCTTTTGCCGCCAAGGTGACGGGGGTGTCGGAAATTCCGTTCGCTAATTTCCCTAAGGTATTCCCCGTACAGGGGGCAATAATGAGTAGATCCAATAATTTTTTCGGCCCGAAGGGTTCCGCTCCGGAGATGGTATGAACGATGGGACGTTTGCAAATATCTTCAATGGCGGTGCGGAATTCCAGCGCCGTTCCGAATCGGGTGTCGGTTTCATAGGCTTGAAACGACATGATGGGGATCAACTGATACCCTTCCGCCAGCCGTTGCATGACGGGTAGGACTTTACGGAAGGTGCAGAAAGATCCGCAAAGGGCAAAGCCGAGGGTTTTGCGTTCCACGTTTGCCACTTCCTTTCTGTTACGTGTGATTCAAAATGGAAATGACCGTTTTTGCCAAATCTTCTCCCGCGGTCACGGGAGCGACCTTTCCCGGTAAGGCAGGACCGTCTACGATAGTTCTTCCTTCGCTTCCTCGGAAGATGCCCCCCGGTGCCGACGCCAATTCCAAAAACAAGGTATGGGTGGGGGCGGTACGGAGTATCGATTCCGTGATGAGGAGCGCGGGAACGGTGTTGACGACAATATCAAATTCTGCCAAGTTCATGTTTTTTGTATCTATGGCAAAATTCCCTTGCAATGCCGCGTCGACGCGGTCTTTCTCTTTGCGAGCGGCAACGGTGACGGTGCTTCCCATGGCTTGCAAAATTTGTGTCAAACGCTTGCCGATGGCTCCGAACCCAACCACCAATACCCGACTTGCAAACAAGGCGCGGTCGGTGTTTTCAATCAGAAGTTTTACGGCCCCTTCCACCGTGGTGACGGCGTTGCGCAGTTTCAGATCGTCTCGCAAGGAAAGATCCGTAAAATTGGGGAAAGGATTTGGAGAGA
>JAZSJP010000163.1:0-5872 GCA_045534395.1 Eubacteriales bacterium
GCGTTTTCGTCTCTTTCGCCATTATTCCTTTTCGGAAACGGTATACCCGCGGTTGCTGAGGATATTTTTCAGCTCTTCCATAAAGGATTCCGTATCTTTGAATTGACGGTAGACCGAGGCATAGCGGACGTAGGCAACGTCGTCGATCTCCCGCAGTTTTTCCATAACCAATTCCCCGATGCGGGAAGAAGAGACTTCCTTGTCCAGGTCACTGACCAAAGAGTTTTCAATATCGGCGGCAGACTGCTCCAAAACCGTATAAGGAATGGGACGCTTTCCACAGGCTTTCAGCATGCTGGAAAGAATCTTTTCCCGATCGAAAATCTCCCGGGATTTATCTTTTTTCACCACAACCAAGGGAGCGTGTTCCACCGCCTCAAAGGTGGTAAAACGACGGGCACAACCCTCACATTCCCGACGGCGTTTAATCCGATCGTCGGAAGGGCGGGAATCCAAAACTTTACTTTCCATACAACCGCAGTACGGACATTTCATAGATTTTTCCTCTCTCGAAAGCATAATCTTTCGGCAAAGCTATATTTATATATTAGTATTATACAACAATTTTCTTTTTTTGTCAAGTACGGAGGCGAGAATATGGGGAAAACGTGGCGGATTTTAGGAGCAATTCCCGTGTATCCGGGAGTTTTGATTTTAGGCGGAATCTTATTGGGCTTCCCGTGGTTAAAAGTGTTACTTTTGGGGTGCTTTGCCTTGGGTTTGACGGCACTGTGCGGCGTGCTTCTGTTCCCTCGTCAAGAACCATCGGTACCAAGGAATTGGCGAAGAGAATTAAAAGAACTGCAAAAAAGCGTTGAAAAAATCAAAAACCGATCGTTGTATCGGGCGGGACACGACGTTTTGACGGAGTTAAAACAATGCGAAGCAAGTCTTCCCTTTCTTTCTCAGGGGGCGCGGCGGGAAATTACGGAATATTATCTTCCCGCTTTTTTAAGATATTTCACGGCTTATGCAACATTTGAAGAATGTAATCAAGGAAATCCGTCCCTGTTGGCAACCATGGCGCAAATGGAGCGTGCCGTAGAAGAAATTGCCGCAAACTTTCGTAAAACTTGCGACAAAAACGAGCGCACGGCAACTCTGAACCTTCACGCCGAGACGGCAGTTTTGTACAAAAAATTAAACCAAAAGGAGACTTCTTATGAGCAGTGATATCAATCCGAATCTTCCCCCACTCAACGACGTAAACGGAGTGTTAAACTACGGCGCCGACGCTCAGGCGCGGGTGGCGGAATTTTCCGAGATCGCTTTGGAGAATCTCAAAGCAAAAGATTTGGGGGAAATCAGCGGAAAGATCTCCGAACTGATTATAAAATTAAAAGACACCGAACCGGAAGAAAAGACCGGAATGATGCGGTTTTTTCGCAAACCTGTCGCCACGGCAGAGGGGTTAAAAAGTCGCTATCGGCGCGCCTGTGACGCGGTGGACAAAATTGCTCTTTCCTTACAAGGACATCGGGATCTTTTAATGAAAGATATTGAAATGTTGGAAATGCTGTACACCATGAATCGGGAGCAATACGACACGCTGACCGGATACCTGGAGCGGGGACGGAAGGGGTTGGAAGAATTCCGAACCAATACCGAGCTTCCTCTAAAAAAGAAGGCGGAAGAATCGGGGGACCCTTCGGACGTTCAACAGGCACGGGACGCCATGGAGCAACGGGATCGCTTTGAGAAAAAATTACACGATTTGGAGCTGACCCGCGCCGTTTCTCTGCAAATGGCACCTCAGATCCGAATGCTTCAAAACAACAATACCGTTATGGCGGAAAAAATTCAATCTTCCGTGGTCAACACCATTCCCCTGTGGAAGAGCCAGATGGTGCTGACGCTGGGCATGGAGCACTCCCGATCTGCCATTGAAATGCAAGAAAAGGTCACGGAAATCACCGACACTCTCTTGCGTCGAAACGCAAAAACTTTAAAAGAAACCACCCCCGCCGTCACCAAAGAAGCCGAGCGGGGATGCGTCAGCGTGGAAGCTCTGAAAGAAACCAACGAAATTTTAATCGAGACCTTAGACGAAATGCTTCGCCTTCGGGAAGAGGGCAGAAAAACAAGACAACAAGCCGAGGAAGAACTGCGGAAATTGGATCAGCAAATCCGTCTGCGCCTCATGGGAACGGCACCGGCTTTAAACTAAAAAAATGGGGGAAACTTCGCGTTTCCCCGGATTTTTATTCGGATTCTTTTCGACGCATCAGCACCTGTTGCGCCCGAAAGGCGTCGTCTTTTGCGGTAATTTTGAAATTTTCTCCTTTGCACGGGATCATTTTCACCCATCCTCCGGCGGCACGCACCATGCCCGCATCGTCGGTAAATTCTCCCTTCACCTCGCGACAAGCCTTTTGATACAGGTCGTACTCAAAAACCTGAGGAGTTGCTGCCGCCATCAACCGTGTACGGTCGAGCGTTTGCAAGATAAAACCGTCTTCGTCTACTTGCTGAACGGTATCCGTCACGGGAGTTCCCAAACAAACGGCGCCGTATTGCAACGCCTTGCGGTGGATACGGTCGATCTCTTCGGGCAAGATCAAAGGACGCGCGGCATCGTGTACCGAAACGTAATCGGTTTTGGGCAGAGCGACAAGACCGCACGCCACCGATTCTTGGCGGTTTTCCCCCCCGGGAACCACCGCAACGACTTTGCTGAACTCCTTTGCCATCTCCCCCACGAAGCACAGACTTTCTCTACGGGTGGGGATGACGATAGCAGTTACGGAATTTGCTTGTTGAAAAGCAGATAACGTATGCCACAAAACCGGCTTGCCGCAAAGATCAAACATTAACTTATCTTCTCCAAACCGTGTACCGGATCCGGCGGCGGGAATAATCACACCAAACGTCTTTGCCATATTAAAAAAATTACCTTTCCATTTTGCATTTTGCACTTTAAAATTTGCATTCCCCTCTGCCGTCCCCCGCCTAAGAGGCAATGGTATGGGGGAGCGCCCGCGGCGGTGGAAGTGGTCGCATTTTGCACTTTGCATTTTGCATTCCCATTATACCATTCCCCGAAAAAAATGTCAAGTAGCACAGGACTTTTCAGAAATGTCATGATTTCGTGGCGAAATCTTAATATTATCATAGTATTATAGAAGTATGAAATACGAAAGGACGGTTTCGTCATGATTCAGATCTCCCCTTCTCTTTTGGCATCGGACTTTGCAAACCTGCAATCGGAAATTGAAAGCATCGCCTCGGCGGATATGATCCACGTAGACGTCATGGACGGCATTTTCGTGCCCAATATTTCCATTGGAATTCCCGTGGTACAAGCCATTCGCAAATGCACCGATCTTCCCTTGGACGTGCATTTGATGATTACCCGCCCGGAGACCTACGTGGAAGAATTTGCAAAAGCCGGCGCGGATATTATTACGTTTCATGCGGAAAGCGATTGCGACTTGGGACAATGCGTTGCAAAAATCAGAGCGTGCGGCAAGAAGCCGGGCATCGTCATCAATCCTGCAACACCCATCGACCCTGTCTTGCCCCATTTGAAAGATCTGTACATGGTTTTGGTCATGACAGTGCAACCGGGCTTCGGGGGACAAACGTGTAAGGAAGAATGCTTTGACAAGGTTCGCGCCCTGAGAAAAATCATCAAACAAGAAGGGTTTTCTACCCATATTGAAGTCGACGGCGGAATCACCCCACAAAACGCTCCCACCGCCATTGCCGCGGGTGCCGACGTTTTGGTTGCCGGATCTTCCGTATTCCGTGCCGCAGACCGCAATGCCGCCATTGCCGAATTGAGAGGAAATTGAAGATGTTTTTTACACCGCCCTATGAAAAAACTTTGCGGGAAATTACCGTAAATATCCGTAATTATATTACCGATCCCGAAACCACGGTGGTGGTCAACATGGACACCATCAACGGATTTTTTAAAAAGGGGAAATTGGCGTCCAACCGTTTAAAGGCGATTATTCCTCAAATCAAGCAGGTTAACGAATATTACTTAGACAGTCCCAAGATCTTTTTTGCCGATACCCATACGGCAGATTCGGAAGAATTCGAAACCTATCCCGAACATTGCGTGGACAAGTATGAGCAAGAGATTATCACCGAGTTGGAATCCTTTGCGGAAGTGGGAGAAGTCATTCCAAAAAATTCCACCAACGGATTTTTCTGCAAGGAATTTTTGACTTGGCTTGCCAAACACAAGGAAATTGAAAACATCGTCATTGTTGGGGCTTGCACCGACATTTGCGTGATGCAATTTGCCCTTGCCATGCGAGCCTATTGGAACGAAAGCAACAACAATAACCGCATTATCGTCATTGAAAACGCGGTACAGACTTATCACGACGACATTCACAATGGCGATATGATGCACAACTTTGCCTTGTTCAATATGTATATGAACGGCATTAAGATCGCCCGTCTGTAATATGGAAAAAACGCCCATACAGAAATTATACGAAAAAATCCCGTCCTTTTCCTGTAAGGAAGGGTGTGTCAAGTGTTGCGACAATTGGATCCAATTTGCCCCGGAAGAAGGAGACCGATGCGGCGGATTTGATTTTACGGAAGAAGCCTGTCCGAAGTTATGTGAAGGTGGGTGCTCCGTATATGAAAACCGACCTTTTATCTGCCGTCTTTTTGCCTCGTCGGTTCTTCTGCCCTGTCCTTACGGATACGGTCCGAAGAATCCCCTAACCGAAGCGAAAACCAAAGAACTTCTGCAAGAATATTTACGACTCAAAAAGGAGCAGGAAGAAAACTATGGCAAAGGCAACCAATAAGACCAAAACCGTATACGTTTGTTCCGAATGCGGAAACGAAAATCCCAAATGGGCGGGGCAATGTCCCGCGTGCGGCGCGTGGAACTCCTTTTTTGAACAGATTGCAGAACCGGACAAACCCATAACCTTAGCCACGGCAACAGACCCCCTGAAACGGGCGATTCCCAAGCGGTTGCAAGAGATATCTGCCGAAAGTGAACTGCGCCAAACCACGGGGATTTCCGAATTGGATCGGGTCTTGGGTGGGGGAATCGTCAAAGGCTCCCTGATTTTAGTCAGCGGAGAGCCGGGCATCGGGAAATCCACCATTCTCCTTCAAATGTGCATGAAAATGAAAGATCTTCGGGTCTTGTACGTTTCGGGAGAAGAATCTCCTCGGCAGATTAAACTGCGGGCAGACCGGGTGGGGACCAATCCCGAAAACCTTTTTATTCTTTCGGAAACCGATATTTCCGCCGTGGTAGAGCGAACCCAAGAAGCGGCACCGGATATTTTAGTTGTAGACTCCATTCAAACCATGTATCGCCAAGACATGACCTCGGCACCGGGCTCGGTTCCTCAAGTGCGGGAATGCACCTCGGAATTGATGCGCGTTGCAAAATCCATGGAAATCCCTACCTTTGTAGTCAGCCACGTCAACAAAGAAGGCGCCATTGCGGGGCCGAAAGTCATGGAACACATGGTAGACGCGGTGTTGTATTTTGAGGGAGAACGCTCTTCCGACCATCGAATTTTGCGCGCCATCAAAAACCGCTTCGGCTCCACCAACGAAATCGGTGTGTTTGAAATGACCGAAGAAGGTCTGAAAGAGATTCCAAACCCTTCCGAATTGTTCTTGTTGGACAAACCCGAAAACGTTTCGGGAATTGCCACGTTGTGCGTCATGGAAGGCACTCGCCCCCTGATTGCGGAAGTGCAGACTCTGGTATCAAAAACGCCCTTTCCTTCCCCCCGAAGAACGGCGGTGGGATTTGACTATCAGCGATTAAATCTGATTTTGGCGGTATTGGAGCGGCGCTGCGGTATGTTTTATCGGTCTCCTCCGCAGCACAGTGTTTCTGTATGATCATAAAAAAGGGACAATCGGCAGAAAATAT
>JAZSJP010000176.1:0-18657 GCA_045534395.1 Eubacteriales bacterium
TCGAAGGTCTTACCGGTCAAGTTTACGTTGACGGTAATGGTCGCATCAGCGGGTTCGACTTTGTAGGTGTTTGCAAGGGTGACGGTTGGGGGATTCACCGCGGTGCCGTCGGTGGAGACGGTGACGGTGACGGTTTGAGCTTCTGCGAAGTCGAAACCGTTTCCGTCTTCGCCTACGACCTTAACGGTGTAGACGTGTTCGCCTTCGCCTACGGGATTGACCTTAAAGAAGACGTTTCCTTCGGCAGAAGCGGTTTGGGTATCCAACAGAGTTTCACCCAACCACAACTGTACGGGGCGATTTTCATCAAATTTGTCGTTCATGGTAACGACGGCGGCAATCATGCCTTCGCCGGGGAGATTGTAGTCTTTTTCGCCTTCGAGCAGGGTTTCAACTTCGTTGCCCTTGTCGGCAAAGGACTTTCCGGTAACGTACCGAACTCCGGTGTCGGTAACTTTACTGCTGTAATCCACGGCAACGTCGGTGGTCCACTTCAAAGAAGCGGTAGGTGCCACGGAAATGGAACTGACGTTCAGGGCTTGCGTGCTGATGATTTCAGTTCTGCCACCGGTAAATTCCACGGGAATAGCAGTATAAAACCCGTTGGTGTTGACAGTCAATTTACCGCCGGAAAAACTTGCTTTCGTAGGAGCAGGATTAAATTGAGCAGAAGCGAGATCCAATTCGCCGCCGGTCATGGTAAAGGTAGCGTTCTTCAGTGCCAACCGACCGGTCATTGTGACCTTACCGCCGTTAATGACAAGATTTGAAGTGGCAACTTTGGAGTCGTTGTTCGAGAAACATTGTCCGGATGCACCGGTGGTAGAAGAAGTAACCGTACCGCCGTTAATCGTAAGACCGCGATTAAAACGGAAGTTCCACCCGGCAGAGGTCATAGTTACCGTACCGCCGTTGATCACAACGGGACCGGCAAAGTCAAAGGACCAGGTCTCGGATTCGACGAGATTTAAAGTTCCGTGGCCTTCGATGGTCATTTCGCCGGCATCAAGGGTTTTAAACGTGCCGAATTGGTTGGTTCCTTCCAAATTAAGGTCGAAATCTTTGTGGAGATTAAAGAGAATCGCTCCTGCAGTAACGTTATTCAACGTGACGGTAGCCGTATCGGCATCGTAAGAAACCGATCCTTCGCCTAAAGGCAGGGAAAGAGTGGGATTTTCGCCGTTTACGATCATGTTTTGACCGTCAACGGAAACGTAATCTGCCGTTTCGATGACGTTGCCTTTGTCGGCAAAGCTTGCACCGGGAACGTAAACAACTCCGGTGTCGGTAACAGTAGAGTTCTTAAGATCAATTGTTGTCGCAGTAGTAGTAAATTTAATATCCGCAGCAGGCTTGACAGTAATTGCTGTCGCCGCAGATACCAAACTAGGTGCACTTACTTCGAGAGAACCACCGTTAACAGTAAGTCCTTTCGCGACATTGTTAAAACCATCCTTATCACTGACTATGACAACAGATCCACCATTAATTTCCACCGCTTGAGCATTGGCAGAAATACCGGAATGGGCAGCACTTTTAAGGGAAAGAGTTCCGCCATTAACAACGAGAGTACTTCCTTTGATGCAAAGAGGTTGCTGATTAGCTTTGCTGGTAATTGAACCGCCGTTGATGACAGCTCCTTTATCAAACCAAATAAGCCAACGACCAGCATTAGTACTACTGTAAAAATCATCATGGTTTGCTACAATAGAACCGCTGTTCATCGTAAAGGAACTTAAAATTTTAACAGGCCAATTGCCACCACCAGGCAGAATCGTCAACGTCCCCGGGCCTTCTAATGTCATGGGGGCGGTAGCGGTTTTATCTGTGAATTTTTTCAGAGTGCTATTGCCTTCCAATTTCACGGTATAGGCGCTGGTGAAATTGAATGAAAGGTCGTCACCGCTGACGTTCGTCAAGGTAACAACGTTTGTTTCGGGGTCATAAGTAACCCCGTTTGCGCTTGGATTTTCCGCATTGATCACGGTGCCATCCAGGGTGATGGTTCCCGGTGTTACGTCGGCAGCAATGGTTATCATCGGCGCAAATGAAGCGCAGAAACAAATTGCCAACATCAACGCAAGCACGCGAGAGAGGGTTGAGAATTTTTTCATAGATTTTCCTCCTTTTATTTTTTGACGAATAAACTTCGTCTTGGAAACAAATGTAATTTCCGAGAATCATTCCTCGGTGATATTTCGGTATCCGACCCATTGACGGTATAGGTGCAGACCGGAACACTCTACGTCGCCCATAGAATCTACGTGCAAACTGATCCGATCTCCCTTTTTGACCGTACAAGTTGCCCGACAGGGCACGGGGGTAATATCCTTTAATACAAACATGCCGGTATCGGGAACCAATTGCGCCCCGTTATGAAAGAGTTGGACGCCGACGGGAGTGCAGTCGGTCTTTAACTTCGCAATTCTTCCGACGATAAACAAAACGTCCACAACGCCGTCGAAAGGACAACGGAAGGTACGAACCGCCTGAAAACCCCCTCCCGGGTGAATTCCGAATCCGTGGTTTCGGTTGCGACAGTACCAACCAGGGGAAGACTTCCCTGCAACCGTAAAGGGTGCAACAAAATTATTACCGTCCCAACACATTAACTCATATTTTTGATGTTCCGTATCGTAGTAAGCGTATTCCCAGACGCCGTCGTGCAAGTTTTCCCCTTTTTCCCATTGTTCGAGGGTAATATAATAATCGTATTCCTTCCAATACTGACTGCGAAGAGGTTCTCCTTCCATAAATTGCGAGGGAGTTATTCCAAATTGCTTGATAAAAGCACGGCTGAATCCTTCTGCAGAGGAATACGAAAGAGCCGAGGCAACGTCTTTTACGCTTCTACCCTTTTCAAATTCCTTCTTCGCTTCATTCATGCGAAGTCTGCGTAAATAGTCCCCGATAGACTCCCCAAAACATTTTTTAAAGGATCGTCCGGTATACCATGAAGAATACCCTATCAGCTTCGCACAATCTTCTACTCCGATATCTTCTCGAAAATGTTGATTCAAGTAGATGAGCAGCTTTTTTAAATCATAAAGAAAAGCATAATCCAAAATAAATCCCCATCCCAAATAAACGAATCTATACAGGAGCGATAAAATATTTTTGCAAGACAAAATTTGTTCGGATGATACCTCATCCTAATTATACGACTTCCAAAAGGAAAAGTCAATCCCCTCTCAAAAAGATGACACCAAAAATCAGATGCTTAAATCTTGAAACATGCCTACCTAAATAAAAAAGTCTTAAAACATCCAAGTTTTGGCGCTGACACCCTTCCAAAACGCCGTATTCCTCTGTTTTGTTTTTTCATTTTCGCAAATCACGCCGAGATTCTCCCTTTATAAAAAATAACCTTTTCTATTTTTATTTGTACAACAAAAAAACGCTCCGTGTCAATTTACACGACAGATCTTATAAAAAAGTCTTCCGCAACAAACGAGGCTGCGGAAGACTTTTTCGAAACGTCAGTGAGCAAATTGACTGCGATACAATTCTGCGTAAAATCCGTTCTTGGCAAGAAGGTCGCCGTGGGTTCCCTGTTCCACGACCTGTCCCTTTTGCATCACAAGAATCAAATCCGCTTCTCGCACCGTAGAAAGGCGATGGGCAACGATAAAGGACGTGCGTCCTTGCATCAGCTTAGAAAAGGCGCGTTGGATCCGATGCTCCGTGCGGGTATCAATGGACGACGTGGCTTCGTCCAAAATCAACATAGACGGTTGAGAAAGCATAACCCGGGCAATGGACAAAAGCTGTTTTTGACCTTGGGAAAGACTCCCCCCCCCTTCCCCGAGTTGAGTATCGTATCCCTTGGGCAAGCGCTGAATAAAACTGTGTGCGTGACAAGCCTTCGCGGCGGCGATGATCTCTTCTTCCGTGGCGTCGGGGCGTCCTATCAGAATGTTCTCTCGCACGGTACCCGATTTCAGCCACGTATCTTGGAGCACCATTCCGTAGTGATCTCGAAGGGATTTTCGGGAGACCTTGGAAATATCTACGTTTTCCACCTTTACGGCACCGGAATCGGGATCGTAAAACCGCATCAAAAGATTGATCACGGTGGTTTTCCCGCAACCGGTGGGACCGACGATGGCAATTCGTTGCCCGGGGCTCACGGAAAGAGAAAGATCTTCAATCAGCTTTTGCTCCGGACGGTACGAAAAATAAACCTTTTCCAAGGAAACGTTCCCTTGCACCGCACCGGGAAGGGATTGAGTTTCGGCTTCGATTTCCGGCTCTTGGGAAATCAATACAAAGACCCGAGCAGCACAAGCAAGGGCGTTTTGCAATTCCGTCATCACACCGGAAATTTCATTAAAAGGTTTGGTATATTGGTTTGCGTAACTTAAAAAACTTGACAAAAGCCCAACGGAAAGACCGCCCGAAATCACCGTTAAAGCACTGAACAGTCCAACTCCCGCATAGACGAGGCTATTGACGAAACGGGTAGACGGATTGACTAAGGAAGAGTAGAAAATCGCCTTCAGAGAAGCGGCGCGAAGACGTTCGTTGACGTCTTCAAAGCGTTCTTTTGCCCGCTCTTCATAAGAGAACGCCTGAACGATCTTTTGCTGTCCGATCATTTCGTCAATCAGAGCCGTCTGCTCTCCGCGAACGGAAGATTGCGTCCGAAACATAGAATACGTGCGCTTTGCAATAAAGGACGCAACAAAGAGAGAGATCGGAGTCACCAAAAGCACCACCAAGGCAATACGATAATCGAGAATCAGCATAATCACCAAAGTTCCCACAATGGTGACAACCCCGGTAAACAACTGCGTAAAGCCCATCAAAAGGCCGTCGGCAAAGGTATCCACGTCGGTAATAAGGCGGCTGACGGTATCGCCGATGGGTTGCGAATCCAAATAACGCAGAGGCAATCGCACAAGTTTGGAAAAGGCATCGCGACGAACGTCCCGCACCATCCCGTAGGTAAGGCGGTTATTACAGAGACTCATGCCCCATTGCGCTAAAGAAGTTGCGGCAACGGCAAGAGCAATGACAATGATAATTTGAAAAATCTTAGGGAAATTCACCTGTCCGACACCAACGATTTCGTCGACTGCCTGTCCCGTCAAAATGGGAACGTACAAGGTAAGAGCAACGGTAATCAAGGCTAACACAAGGGATAAAATCAAATATCCAACGTAAGGGCGAAGATAGGAAAAAACGGTTTTTAAGGTTTGTTTTCGATTCATACCGATTCCTCCTTCTCAAATTGGGAGTAATAGATCTCTTGATAAACATCGCAAGAAGTAATCAGTTGGTCGTGGGTTCCCATTCCCACGGGTCGACCGTCCTCCAAAACGATAATCAGGTCTGCGTGACGCACGGACGACGCACGCTGAGAGACGATAAAGGTCGTGGGACGAAACGACAAATTCTTCAGTGCGGCGCGGAGAGACGCTTCCGTGGCGTAATCCAGCGCAGAGGCGGAATCGTCCAGAATCAAGATTTCGGGTTTGCGAACCAACGCGCGGGCGATGGTCAATCGCTGACGCTGACCGCCGGAAAAATTCCGACCGTCCTGCTCCACCGCGGCGTCCAATCCGCCTTCTTTTTCTCGAATAAAATCTTCCGCCTGAGCCGAACGGAGAGCTTGCCACAATTCTTCGTCGTCAGCCTCGGCGTTTCCCCATTTCAGATTATCCCGCACCGTCCCTCGGAACAATACGGCTTTCTGGGGGACGGTACCGATCCGACGGCGCAAATTTTTAAGATCATACTCCTGTAAATCGACGCCGTAAAAGGATACCTTCCCTTGCGTTGCATCGTAAAAGCGAGGAATCAAATTTACCAAGGTGGATTTGCCCGACCCGGTTCCCCCTAAAATACCCACCGTCTGTCCTTTTTTTACAGAAAAAGAAAGGTCCGACAAGGCGGGTTGGGCATCGGGATAATATTGAACCCCCACCGAATCAAAACGAAGAATCTCTTCCTTCGCCTCTCCTTCGGTGCGACTTCCCCACGATTGGGAAGAAGCCAAATCAAAAACGTCGCTGACCCGCTTTGCACCGGAAAGTGCCTTGGTCATGGTGACGATAAGATTGGCAAATTTTACCAACTCCACCAAAATTTGCGACATATAATTGACAAGAGCAACTACCATGCCTTGAGAGATAATACCGAAATCTACCCGAATTGCACCGACAAAAAGCAACGCAACGATCCCTAAATTTACGATGACGTAAGTGAGGGGATTCATCAAAGCGGAAATTTTTCCCACACGGCACTGAAAATCGGCTAATTCATCGTTTTGAGCGTCAAACTCGTCCCGTTGATCTTCCTGCATATTAAAGGCGCGAATGACCCGAACGCCTGCAAGATTTTCCCGGGTTTTCAAAACGATGCCGTCCACTTTTTTGCGAAGGGTATTGTAGCGAGGAAGAGTGATGCGCATAATCAACCAAACCACAAGATACAACAGCGGAATTACGCCGACGAAAATCAGCGCAGAAACGGGGTCTATGACAAAGGCCATCACCATGGCGCCGAGAACCACGAAAGGAGAGCGCAACAACAACCGAAGGGTCATATTAACGCCGGTCTGCATGAGATTGACGTCCCCCGTCATGCGGGAGATCATAGTGGAAGTCCCCAACGTATCGGTTTCTTTATAAGAAAGAGACTGCAAATGGGAAAACAAAGCGTTGCGCACACCGGCGGAAAAGCCTACCGCCGCTTTTGCAGAAAAGTATTGCGCCGTAACGGCGGCAACCAAACCGACGACACCCAAAACCACAAGAACTGCGCACATGCGCCACACGTATGCGGTATCCCCGGAACCGATTCCCTTGTCAATGACGGAAGCCATTACCAAAGGAACCAGCAGTTCCAACACAGCCTCAAACATTTTAAACAACGGTGCCAAAACCGTCTCTTTGCGGTAAGGCTTCAGATAAACCAAAAGTTTTTTCATTCTTCGTCTCCGAATTACAATATTCTATCTACGTTGCATTTTATATACTGTATTTTACCACAAAACCATAAGGAAGTCAAGGGCGGCAACGGAAAAAACAGGATTTAAACCAAGAAAGAACAACGCGCCGAATCGGCGCGTTGTTCTTTATCTTTTTGTAAAGCGTTGTAATGCTTTGAGTATAGGCAAAATCAAGGTTCCCATCACGAGGTTTCCCGCGCCGTGCATTGCGTCAAAGGGAAGCCCCGATAAAATCCAAGCGAAGGTCTGTTCCAAATTGTAATGGAAGATCAAGGCTTGGGCGGGGGCATACAGGATTCCGTAACAGAATCCGTGAAGTGCGCAGACGACGGGATAAACCAGCATCGCCCACTTGTTGGGGATTTTTTTCGGAATCAGCATGGTCATTGCCCACAGAACCGTCCAAATGTAAAGATAAGGAATCCACCACAGGTTGAATCCGTTGGTGATTCCCATAAGAAACACGTAGACGTACAGGGGAATCAACGCTTTCATACGAAAAAGCAGGGTCATGAGCATAACGAACATTCCCGTCAGATGAATGTTCGGCAAGGGGGACATAACGATCTGCGCCGCATAAATAATGGCGGGAAAAAGTCCGAAAAGAACCACTTCCCGTAAGGTCAAAAAAGACTGTTTTTTCATGCTTTCGTATAGACGAGTTTGTAGGTTGCGCCGTCTTTGAGCTGGATCTCGTCCACGCCCGTCATGGCGGCGACGTCACCTTCGTAGACCGCCCAATAAGCACCGTCGGTTTCGTAAACGGCACGCTCCCCGTTGACGTGGGAAATGTACAATCCGTAAGGACCGTCTTCCCCTTCTACCAGATTTTCCTGCTCCAAAGCGCCCCGAAGGTACTGCTCGGCAGTCTCAATGGTGAAGGTGGTGGTCTTTCCGTCGCTTCCCACCACGTCCACGGTAATGGTTATGGTGTTTTTTACGTCGGAATTCCCTTCTGGTTGGGAAGATGCGGAAGCTTGCGAATCGGAGTTGGGGGTCTGTGTCGGCGCACAGGCGCAGAGGCACAGTGTCAGCAGAAATGCCAAGAACAGGGATACAATGCGAAGTTGTTTTTTCATGATACATTCTCCTTTGAAAGTTAAAATTCAAAAAAGAACAAACGAAAAACCGCCTCTTCCAAAGAAAGGCGGCAAAAAAGACGTGTGCCCCTCTCTTCCGTTGCCCAAGAGTGGATTTTCGGCGCAAGACGGGAAGCATTCTGACTGACGATTTCTGACGGAAAATCGATCACAGTAATGGCGGTTGCTCCGGATTTTCACCGGATTTCCTTCCCACGGCGGGACCGCATCGCAATCAAGTTGCGGTGAATTGCGTGTTTATTCGTTTTTCGAGGTCATTCTATCACATTTTTTTGCAGATTTCAAGAGAGTTCACAAAATTGTGCGTTATATTTTTCGGGGGAAATTGCGGATTTTTACTGCCAAGAGAAAAAATACCCATTGACTCTTTCTTCTATCTATGTTATAATGTACATATATGATTGGAAGGAGAGAGAGAATATGCGACGGATATCAACAGCGTTCTGCATTTTGCTTTCCTTTCTTTTTTTGGGTATTTTTCTCCCCGAGCCTAAGGCGGAAGCACAAAACAGCGTACCTGAGGGCTACGTGGGCATTACCGATCGGGCGGGATTGGAGCAAATCACCTCGACCCCCGACGGAAAATACATATTAATGAACGATATTGACCTGAGCGCGTCGCCTTGGAGCGCCCTTTGCTCCGAGGACTACCCTTTCACGGGCGTGTTTGACGGCAACGGATATACCCTTTACGGTATGGACGTTACCCATTCGACGAAGGCGTGCGGATTGTTTTCCTATATCTGCGGGGGAACGGTGCGGGCACTGACCCTTTCGGGAACCTCTTGCGGACCCATTGCCGGCCTCGTTGCGGGAAAAGTCAGCCGAGGCGTAATTTCAGATTGCACCGTCAGCGGAACGGTGACGTCGTCGTTCTTCGGGGGCGGCATCGTCGGACAGATTTGCGGAAACGGTGTGACCATCTCGGAATGTTCTTCTTCCGCAGTCCTTTCGGGAACCGCTTCCGAAAGCGGAGAATTGTTTTTGGGGGGCATCTGCGGAGCTGTCTACGGCACCGGTCAGGTGCTGACGCAATGTGACTTTGTCGGCAAGCTTCAACCGTCCGGCTCTATCTTTTCCGCAGGAGGAATTGCAGGATTGTTAGACGGCGGCTCCGAGGGCGTCATTACCCTGCAAGGAACTCTTTCTCAGGGAGAATTAACCCTTTCTTCCTTCCATGCCGCAAACGTAGGCGGAATCGTCGGTCGCATAGGCGGTGCCCTGGAAAATGCGACTGCGGGAAGCGGCAGCATTACCGTTAAAAAATCTTCTTTTTCTGGACGTTGGTCGACCACCGATTGCAGCGGCGTTCTTTCGCTGGGGGGAATCGTCGGCCGCGCCGAGGCGGTGTCAGGAAGCATTTCCGTAACGCAATGCACCTCTTCGGGAAATCTGACGGCTACCGGACACCCAAACTTCCAATATTCCGACGGATACCGATGCGTTTCCTGTTCCGCTTCTTTGGGGAACGTCGTTTCGGAAAACGGCGGAACCGTTGCGGCGCAACAAAATCTTGACGTAACCTACACCGCCTTTGTGGGCGGAATTTTGGGCGCGGGAAACACCGACGGCGGTATTCTGCACCTTTCTCAATGCGCCTTTTCCGGAAGTCTTTCCGGGACGGGAAGCCCTCTGATGCTGGGGGGCATCGTGGGTCTGAATCAGGTAGATTCGGGAACTGCGACCATCGAGGATTGCGTATCGGCGGGGGCTCTTCGTGACGCCACGCCCGTACACGGAGAAATCGCCTCGGTGCACGGCGGTATCGTAGGTTTTCACGGCGGCGGCGGAACGGCAACCCTACGGCGGTGCTTCTCTTCCTGTGAGTTGTCTGTGGATTATCCCCTGTGCGACGGTGCGGTAGTCGGTTTGGTCAGCGCCTATAACGGAACCGATTATACCACGCCGAATCCCGGCGTTACGGTCTCGTCCTGCTATTTTTGGACGGGAGTTCGCGACGCTTACGGAATTCCTCTTTCCGGAGAAGCGGTTTCCGATGCCAATACTTACGTCGGGTTTGATTTTACCGCTCTTTGGCAGATTCACCCTCTTTCGGGCATGCCCGATTTGCGGGAAGCGTCCCTGACGGTGTCTACCCCCCTGAAAGGAGACGTGGACGGCAACGGCAAAATGACCCGCTACGACGCCGTACTTTTGGCGCGTCACCTGACGGGCAACGCGCCGCTGACCGACGCCCAAAAGCAGCGAGCGGATTACAACGGCGACGGAATTTTAAATTCCTTGGATACCACCTTGATTTTGCGCAACTTGGCGGAATAAGGAGTTTTTCATGAGGGGAACTCCTTTCGCTTGTTTTTTCTTTTATTTTATTTTTTGAAACCTTTGTCCTCGCAGAAGCTTACATTTTGGGAAAGGAAGGACGCCGTGGATATTCATAAGAAAAAGCTCTTGGAACCGGCAACTGCCTATGCGGAACAAGTCTGGGAAAACGATGAAATGCTCCGACAGTTGGACGGTTATCTGCAAATGCAACACGTGTACAACGCCGCCATTCGGGAAGTGACCACAAAACTGCAGATTCTTGACGAAGAATTCCAATACCGCTACGACCACAATCCCATTCATCACATGGAATCCCGTCTGAAAACACCCCGCTCCATTGTGGAAAAACTGCGCCGCCGCGACGAAGAAGTCAGCGCCGATTCCGCCCGCCGAAATCTGACGGATATTGCAGGAATTCGGGTGGTGTGCTGTTATATCGAAGACGTGTACCGCATTGCGGAATTGTTGTTGCATCAAGACGACGTAACTCTGATTCGCAAGACCGACTACATTAAAGAACCAAAAGAAAACGGATACCGTTCTCTTCACTTGGTGGTTCAGGTGCCCGTCTACCTTTCCAACCGCACGGAAGCGGTTCCCGTAGAAGTGCAGATTCGCACCGAAGGTATGGACTTTTGGGCAAGTTTGGAACACCATATGCGGTATAAATCTTCCCGTGCCGTTTCTTCCGATTTGCAGAAGCAGCTGCGGGAATGTGCCGAAGATCTGGCGAAAATTGATTTAAAAATGCAACGAATCTATAAGCATCTTCAATAAAATAACGTCCTCCGTACATACTAAATGCGGAGGACGATTTTTATGGATATTTTAACGAAAGCTCTGGCGTTACAAACAACCTTGTCTCGGTGGAGGCAGACCCTTCACGCCTGTCCCGAGGTGGGATTCGACCTTCCGCGGACAAAAACCTTTCTCTTGCAAGAACTGACAGCCATGGGATATGCGCCCAAAGAAGTGGGGAAAGGCAGTATTGTGGCGGAAATCGGCAATAAAGCCGAGGAAACGGTCTTGCTTCGAGCGGATATAGACGGATTGGCAATAAAAGAAGAAGCCGACCTGCCCTTTCGGGCGGACAACGGAAATATGCATGCTTGCGGTCACGATCTGCACGCCGCCACGTTGTTGGGGGTTGCCAAACTTTTGAAAGGAAGAGAAGAAACTCTTCTCCGCAGGGTGCGGCTCTTGTTTCAGCCGGCAGAAGAGATTTTACAGGGCGCCGAAGACGCTTGCCGCGCGGGGATATGCGACGGTGTTTGCGAAGCGTATATGCTCCACGTAACCGTCAACACGGGACTTTCGGTGGGGACTGTGATCATTCCCCCGGCGGGCGAGATTGCGCCGGCGGCGGATTTTTTTGAAATTACCGTTCACGGAAAAGGGTGCCACGGTGCCGAACCGTCCAAGGGAATCGACCCCCTTTCGGCGGCGGCTCGAATTTTGTTGGGTCTGCAAAATCTTCCCGCGCGGGAGTGTTCCCCCGAAGGACGAAGTGCCGTGTCGGTGGGAGCGTTGCAAGGGGGAGATTCCTTTAACGTGATTCCCGATTCTGCCTTGTTGCGAGGCAGTTTACGATGCTTTGGCGAAGAGTTGCATGCCTTTTTAAAGGGACGCGTGGAAGAAATTGCGCGGCTGACGGCGGCAGCCTTTCGCACCGAGGCAAAGACGGAATTCATCGCCGGGTGTCCGTCTCTTTGGAACGATGAATCTCTACGCCGAAAGCTCCCCAAGGCATTGGAATCTGCCTTGGGAAAAGAAAAGGTACTTTCAGTGGAATCTTCGTCGTCAACGGCGGGGTCGGAAGATTTTGCCGTCATCTCCCACAGGGTTCCTTCGGTGATGCTTGCCCTTGCGGCGGGAGACCCGGGGGTGGCGTTGCATCACCCAAAGGTTGTTTTTGACGAACGGGCTCTGCCTTACGGCGTTGCCGCTCTGACGGAAATTGTAATAAAATAAATTCGGGTGTCTTACGACACCCGAATTCTTTTACTGTGCGTTTAATTCTTCCAAAACCAACTGTGTGGTGTGAATAGAGTTGTTGCGCAGATAGGTCAATTCCACCGAATCGCCGATGCTCATGCCTTGCAACAGGGATTTCAATTCGTCAATGGATTGAATATCCTTGTCCCCTGCCTTGATAATAATATCTCCGGGTTTCAGTCCCGCTTTGTCGGCAGGGCCGCCGGCAACCACCGTATAAACGAAGGCGCCCTTCATGTCGGGGGTATCGTAGGTGTAGCCGGTAATTCCGATGCCGGGACGGGAGACCTTTCCGGTGTTCATCAACTGTTCCGCCAGAGGCAAAACGTCGTCGATCTGAAGCGCAAATCCGAGATTTTCGTAGGTTCCGGAAATTTTAATGGAGTTGATGCCGATGACCTGTCCGTAGACGTTAACCAAGGGACCGCCGGAGTTTCCGGAGTTAATGGCGGCATCGTGTTGAATCAAATCCAAGGTGTAACCCAATTCGGGGAAATTCAGGCTTTCCCGCAGAGCGGAAACCATGCCTTCCGTTGCCGTGAGGGAAAGATTGACGTCGTAGGGCGTTCCGATGGCGATGACGTAATCTCCGGGTACGACTTCGGAAGATTTCCCGAATTCCGCGGGAGTCAGTCCCGTGGCGTCGATTTTAATGACCGCAGTATCGGAATCGGCGTCGGAACCGACAACCTTGGCGGTGTACGTCTTTCCTTGAGAATCGGTGACGGAGACGGAAGCGGCACCGTCAATAACGTGGGCATTGGTGAGAATATAACCGTTGTCGGTGTAGATAATTCCCGTGCCGAATCCCGCGGCTTTCTGACCGTTTTCACCGATGCCTTCCACCGAAACGGTAACTACGGAAGGACTTACTTTTGCGATGATTTCTTGGGGCGTCAGTTTGTCTTCTTCCGTTACGTTATCCCGATAATTGTAAGACGGGGTGACGCTTTGGGGAATCTGAAAGGATTCGGGAGCGTTCTTTGCCGCCCAAAGGGCAAAGACCCCCATGAGAAGGGACACGCAGATGGCGATGATGGCAATGACGAGCCAAAGGCCGTTTTTCGACCGCTTTTCGTTGTCCGCAATAGCAGGGGAGGGAGCGGAGGCGACGGGGGACACAACGACGGGAGTCGGTGCAGAAACCTTCCGTACTACGGGCGCTTGCTCCATGGACGAGGAGTAGGGAGAAAACTCGCACTGCTCCGCGGGTTCCGCGGCGGGCGCAACGGGGGCGACGGGAACCGCCTGTTCCATAGAAGAGGAATCGGGGGAAAAATCGTACTGTGTCATATAAAACTCTCCTGAGAAAAATTTTCGTTTTCGGCGGAAGCATCTGCCGTCGCGACGGCAGACGAAAAAATTGCTTCCGTAATTGTATTATATCCCATTTTCGTGGGCTTGTTTTGACGGTTTTGCGGAAATTTTATGGAAGATATTATAATATATCCCATCGGGTCCGATGATATTGCAGACAGTCTGCGGTGTTTCCTCGCAAGGATATGTAGGCGGGCAAGGTTTTTTGATAGCGATACCCCGCTTTTTCCAACACCCGTAAAGACGCGACGTTGTCGGGGTGACAGACGGCGACGATTTCGTCCATCTTCCATTCTTTCAAAGCGTATTCCGTCAGAGCTTTAAGGCATTCCGTGGCGTAGCCCTGTCCCCAACAGGAGCGGGCAAGCCAATACCCAACCTCGGCGGAACGGTGAAAAAAGTCTACCTTATTTAAATGAATCAGTCCCAACACCTTGGCGTCGGACTTTCGTTCCACCGCCCATTCGGTGCAAAGTCCCGCCTCTAATTGGGATTGAATGTTTTCAATCATCTGCACCGTTTCTTCACGACTGTAAGGTCCCCACGGCTCGTATTTCGTGACTCGGGGGTCTCCCGTGGCTTCGGTCAGGTCATCGGCGTCGGCACGAAAGACCTTGCGGAGACGGAGACGGTCGGTCTCGATGACGGGATAGGGGTTCATGCAACGGGTAAATTCCCGTTCAAAGTGCTTTTCCGGTTTCATGAATTTTTATTCCCGTATTTTTCCACGAACTCTTCGTAGCAAATGCCTTCCGACATGATGATTTGGGCGGCCTCTTTTCCTACGTAGCGGTAATGCCAGGGTTCGTAAATAATTTTTGTAATTTCGGTCTTGTCCTTGGGATAGCGGAGAATAAATCCGTATTCGGCGCAATGGGTCACAAGCCATTGATAGGCGTCGGTCTTGTCAAAATCCTGATTCAGACGGTCAAAAGACGGCGTGGTGATGTCTGTCGCAAGACCCGTGTGGTGCTCCGACGTGCCAGGCACGGCAACGATGGTAGCGGCAATTTCCGTAGCCTTTTCTTTGGAATATCCCTTGTTGATATACTCCTGCACCTTGTTGTTAAACCCTTCGGTCTGCAGTTGGATTCCCCGATAGGTAGAGCGCAGAAGGAGAGTAATGCCGTCTTCCTTGGCGGCGTTTACCATTTCTTTAAAAGCGTCGGCGCACAGGGAATTGACCTGTCTGTCCTTACCGTTTAACGAGACCCACGCCAATTTCAACGGATAATCGTCGGGAATGGGGTGGTCGGGATTGACCAAAATCATGTTCCACGCCGAAAAATCAAAACTGCCGTCGTCGTTGATGCCCGGAGTGGGGTCGTCGGTTTTATAATCGGTGGGCGAGTTCGTGTCGGTATTCGTATCAGTGGGACGGACGGTGGTCTGCGTGTCGGTGGAAGAATCCGTTGTCGCCGTATCCGTGGTGTCGGTGTCTGTAACGGAATTTGTATCCGTGGACGAATCGGTGACGAAATCGGTATCGGTATCGGTTTGGGAAGACTGCACCGTGAGATTCGTCGTGGCGGTGTCCGTGGAGCCGTCTTGAGGAAGAGGCGTTTTTTCGTCCCACAGTTGCAGAACCAAAAGAATCAAAAGGGCAATTACCACGGCGGCGGTAGTTCCCAAGAGGGTATGTAACCGTCTTTTTACGGCGGCCTTTCGGCTGACTCTACTCACAATCTTCTCCTTCCAAGATATAGAGATTGCGCAACATGGTAGCTTTTCCTTTCCATGCAAAGGCGCGGTTTTGATATTTTTTCCGGAATTGGCGGTCGGAAAGAGGTTCAATCTCTTCTGCTGTCAGGCGGAGCAACAATTCGTTCGGGGGAAGGGCGATGGACGCCGTTTCCAACGTTGCGTTGTGGGGGCACGCTTCGGAACAGCGGTCACACCCCCAAGCAAAAGCGTTTCGTTTTATGGCAAGGCGCTCTTCTTTGGTCAACTCTCCCTTTTTTTGGGTCAGATAGGCAAGGCACTTGGTGTAATCAAAGCCGCCTTCCGACAAGGCTCCCGTGGGGCACGCTTGAATACAGCGGTCACAGTCTCCACAGGTGCGGGAGATTTTTGGCGCCGCCAGAGAAACGTCTGCGTCGGTAATGATTTCCCCCAAAAAGATAAAGGAACCTTTTTCGGTGATGCACAGATTGTTCTTTCCCTGTACGGCAAGTCCGCTGAGTAACGCCGCTTTTCGCTCGTCAATGGGGGAATTGTCCGTAAAGGGCTGAAAGAAGTTATCCGGATAAAGTTTCTGCAATTCCCCGGCAATTTCCCGCAAAATGTCGCCGAAATATCCGTGATAATCGGGCAACGCCGCAAAGCGCGCTAAATTCTGCTGAGGCAAGGTGGGGAAATAATAGGGCAAGGCGGTCACCAGAACCGTTTTTGCCCCTTCCACCGGGTGAAGTGCCACTTGGTCAAAGGAAACGGAAGCCACGGAAAGTCCCCGCCGGGAAAACAATTCTTTCGGAGAATTCATCTCCGCCACTTCCTTTCCGTATTCCTTATTCCTTGGGTTCTTCTTTGACTTCTTCCTTCGGTTCGGCAATGGGTTCTTCTTCGAGGGATTCCGTTGTGGGAATCTCTTCCGCGGGGAAGACTTCCTCGGGGGTCTTTCCGCTCAACAGAGCGCGGAATTGGTCGCCGGTAATCTTTTCGTGAACCATCAATTGGTCGGCAATGGTGTGCAACTGAGGAAGATTGTCTTGTAAAATACTCTTGGCGCGGGCGTATTGCTCGTCAATAATGCGCTTAATTTCTTCGTCAATGGTGGCGGCAACCTTTTCGGAATAGGTTTTGGATTCCGCCGTAAAGTCGCGTCCCAAGAAGACTTCTTCCCGACCGGTCCCGAAGAGAATGGGACCCAATTTTTCAGACATACCGTACCGCATAACCATTTGGCGGGCAATGTCCGTTGCCTGTTGAATATCCCCGGAAGCACCGGTGGAAATATCGTCCAAGCACAATTCTTCCGCAGCTCTTCCGCCCATGCCGTGGACGATGCGGTCGAGCATTTCTTTCTTGGACATATAACTCTTGTTTTCCACGGGCAGATACGAAGTATAACCCCCTGCCATGCCCCGGGGAATAATGGAAATTTCGTTGACCTGGCTGTTTCCGTCGGCAACCACCGTCACAATGGCGTGACCGGCTTCGTGGTACGCCGTCAGTTTCTTTTCTTTTTCGGTAATCAAGCGGGATTTTTTCTCCACGCCCAATTCCACCTTCATAATGGCGTCGGTAATTTCCGCCATGGTAATGATTTTTTTGTTTCCGCGGGCGGCAAGCAGCGCCGCTTCATTCAAGACGTTTTCCAATTCCGCGGGAGCAAAGCCCGAGGTGGCTTTGGCTACGTTTTCAAAATTGACGTCCTTGCCCATGGGTTTCTTGCGGGCGTGAATGCGGAGAATTTCCTCTCTTGCCCGAACGTCGGGAAGATGAATGACGATTTGACGGTCAAAGCGACCGGGACGGAGCAACGCGCTATCCAAAACGTCGGGGCGGTTGGTTGCCGCCATAACGATGACGCCTTCGTTTTGCTCAAAGCCGTCCCTTTCCACCAACAACTGATTCAGGGTTTGTTCCCGTTCGTCGTTTCCGCCGCCCAAACCGGCACCTCTCTGGCGACCTACGGCGTCGATTTCGTCGATAAAGACAATACAGGGAGCGTTTTTCTTGGCTTGGTCAAAGGTATCACGGACGCGGGAAGCACCGACACCCACGTACAGTTCCACAAAGTCGGAACCGGAAATACTGAAGAAGGGAACGCCCGCTTCTCCCGCCGTTGCCTTTGCCATATAGGTCTTACCCGTTCCCGGAGGGCCTACCATAAGAACACCCCGGGGAATACGAGCTCCTAAGTCGGAGTATTTCTTGGGATTTTTCAAAAATTCAACGATTTCCTGCAGTTCTTCCTTTTCCTCGTCGGCACCTGCCACGTCGGAAAAAGTCACTTTTCCTTTTCCGGAATCGGCAAGTCTCAACTTGGCACGGCTGAAGCCCATAGCTCCGTTTTTGCCGCCCCCCGCCATCTGCTTCATCATAATCCAACCGAAGAAGCAAACTGCCCCTACTAAGAAAATATAGGGGATATAGGTAACCCAAACGGGAATCTCCTGTGCCTGCTGAATGTCATAGCCTTCCGCAAGAATTCCCTTTTGGACGGCAGAATCAATATAAGGCTGCGCCTGATCCAAAAAACGGGAAACACTGTACAAAAGGAAGGTCTTCTCTTCTGCAGGAGCGTCACCTTCGGTCTGAAGCTTGTAGGTCAGCTTGTTTCCGACGATTTCAAATTCCGTGACTTGTTCGTTTTTAAAATATCCGATAATATCGGAATATTTTGCGTTCTTTTCTCGGGTCAGATTGCTAATCAACGCGGCGGCAATAATGCACACCAAAAGCAAAATTGCCCAAGAAACAATACTGCGAATGCGGTTGCTGTTTTTCAAGGGAATGCCTCCTGTATATGAAATGGTATGGTTATCAGTCTTCGGTAAATTCTACGATGCCCACGTAGGGAAGATTGCGGTGTTTTTCGTTGTAATCCAATCCGTACCCCACCACAAATTCATCGGGAATGACAAAGCCGGTATAGTCCACGGGAACCGGAGTGACGTGGCGCGAAGGTTTGTCGAGAAGGGTGATGATCTTCAGAGAATTGGCGCCTCGTTCTTTTAAAATTTTAGCCAGCTTGGATAACGTGTTTCCGCTGTCGAGAATATCCTCCACAATGAGAACGTCTTTCCCGGCAATATCCACCGAAAGGTCTTTGACAATTCTGACCTCCCCGCTGGACGCCGTGCCGGCTCCGTAGCTGGAAACCACCATAAAATCAATGGTGACGGCAACGTCGTCGTTGACAGCGCGCATCAGGTCGGTAAAGAACACCACCGCGCCTTTCAAGACGGAAACCATCAAAAGATCCTTTCCTTTGTAATCGGCAGAAATCTGTTGTGCCAAGTCCTTGACCTTGGCGCTCAAAGCTTCTTCGGTGATGTAGGG
>JAZSJP010000181.1:0-3529 GCA_045534395.1 Eubacteriales bacterium
ACAATACTAATGGCCAACTCCTTGGATCACAGAACGACATGGCTACGATCCGACTTGGAATGGTTGGTTGATCTTCACAACTTCTTCCAGCGGATCAACGTGTTTATGTTCTCGGCAACTATCGGGCTTGGTACGTCCTACGAAGTATCCGACGTTTTGTATTACGTCTTGCCGCCGATTTTGGGCGCCGCCGCATTTCTTGGACACGGCATACTGAAATTCCGCCGCAAGGATTTGAAGTAAGAAAAATAAAAGCACTTATGACAAAAATCATAAGTGCTTTTTTTAATATGCGTTGGAATATTTTTTCCCCGCTTGCCGTTCTTCGCCCAAAAGCTCGGAAACGGTAACAAATTCGTATCCCTGTTCTGCCAATGCGGGCAAAATAATTTTAACGACGTCCAAAGTGTTGTAATAGATATCGTGCATCAATACAATATCGCCTACGGTTGCGGAAGAAACAATATTTTGAACGATCCGGTTGACGTTCTGCTCATTTCTTCCGGAGTATTGCCAATCCTTAGTGTCCACGTTCCACATAATGATGGAATAAGGTGATTCTGCCACGCGGCTGTTGGTGATGCTTCCTCCCGACGGACGCTTAACCGCCGGCGCTTTCCCCGTAACCTGTTCAGTGCGAGCCGCCGTGGTCTGTACCTCGTACAAATACGTATCGTAACTGCATCTGTTATAGTATACGGTGTGGGTATATCCGTGAATAGCGATTTCATGTCCCAAATCCGAAGCGTATTTCATGGCGGTTTCCCAATCGCCCTTGATGCGATTCCCCACCACGAAGAAGGTGCATTTTCCGCCGTATTTGGAAAATTCTTCGGCGATTCCACGGGTGACGGGTGCATAAGGACCGTCGTCAAAGGTGAAGGCGATCTTTTTGGGACTCCCTTCCGGCGGGGGTGTGATCTGTCCCAAGATTTGACCGAGAGGAATTTGCGGCTCAACGTAAGTGTCGGTCTGTTCACTTTCGCTGTCGGTGGTGGTTTGCGTTACGGTTTCGGTCTGAGTTTCCGTTTCCGTTACCGACACGTCGGTATATTCCGGATCGGTCAGCGTTTCTAAAGTCCCGGATTCCGTCATCTTTTGCGTATCCGAACTTTGAAAAACGGTATCGGTGTAGGGGAGATGCGGAGTTTCGTTTTGAGGGTGGGTCAACGTCCAGGCAACGGTAACCGATCCTGCTGCCAAAAGGAGCAGGAAAATTGCCATATAAAGACCTTTCCAAGAAAATTTCACAAGCATCTCCACCAAATCAGTATACAAATATTATAGCACTATCACCGTCGAAAGTCAATCAATTTCGTCGAGTTTCAAAAAAAGTTGCAAATTTTGAGGGAATTCTTGACAAAACCTTTTGGTTATGTTATACTGAAACCCAACGGAGGGTGATTATGGAACAAAATTTAGAACAAATGCTTGGTGCCGTTTTTACGGAAAACGGACTAGCCCTGTCGTCAGAGCAAGCGGTACGATTTTCCCGCTTAACCGACGAAATGTTACGGGTCAACAAGCAAATGAATTTGACGGCAGTAACCGACCCGAAAGAGATTTTTGTAAAACATTACGCCGACTGTGCGTCCATTGCACATTTACCGCAAGCGGGAAGTCTGGTTTGTGATATCGGTGCCGGTGCGGGATTTCCCACCCTTCCCTTGGCGATTATGCGCCCCGATTTGAACATCACCGCCGTGGATTCCACGGAAAAACGAATGCGTTACGTGGAAAATACCGCCCGCCTTTTAGGATTGAAACGTGTTTCGGTTTTAACTGCTCGGGCGGAGGACTTGGGGAACAGCCCCGAGGTTCGGGAATCCTTCGATTTCGTTACGGCAAGAGCCGTGGCGCCTCTGAATATTCTGTGTGAACTGTGTCTTCCCTTGGTAAAACTCGGCGGGCGCTTCTGTGCCTTGAAAGCCGTGGGGGGACAAGACGAATTAGCACAGGCAACCCGTGCCGCGGAATGTTTGGGTGCTTCGGTCGTTTCGTTGAAGGAGTTTTCGTTGACAGATCCCTTCGGAATTATTCCCAAAGACGGATTAAAGCGCTGTGTCATCGTTTTTGAGAAGGTTTCACCGACGCCGGAAAAATATCCGCGCCGCTACGCAAAAATTCAATCAAAACCCCTTTGAAATGCAAAATGCAAAATAAAGGTAAAAAATGCAAAACAGAAGTAAAAAGTGCAGAGTCGTCGCGGCTCTGCACTTTTACCGTTAAATTTTAAGAGGTTCTCCGTTCAGAATTGCCCGCGTCAGCCGGTCTCCCGCATATTCTAATTTTAAGGAGAAAAAGGGGGCGTTGTCGTCGAGCAATTTCAGAAATATTTTGTCTCCTTCCCATTGGGGGAGTTCGTCAAATAGCTCTCTTTTGATCCATTGCAGTTCTCCTTCGTCGCAATTTCCGTTCAGGGTTCCTTCGGTTTTTGTTGCCGTAAACAAGTGCATATATTCTCCCTCGTATCGGTCGGATACAAAGGTTACGACGCCCCGATAGCGGTAATCGGTCATGGTCAGCCCCGTTTCTTCTTTTACTTCCCGCAAGGCGCATTCTTCCGGCGATTCATTTTCTTCAAAATGACCGCCGATGCCGATCCAGAGGCCTTCGTTAAGATCGTCTTTCTTTTTGGTTCGGTGCAATAACAGCACCTCGTCGTCACGGTAAAGATAGCAAAGGGTTGTGTTTTTCATACTTCCTCCAAAAAAAGAACCTGCAGAACGCAGCTGCAGGTCTTTCGCTTCATCGTCTTTTGGGATTCTCGCTCTGGCCGAGCAGGTAGTCCACCGAGACGTTGTAGAAATTCGACAGGCGAATCAGAACGTCGGTGGGAATGTCTCTGGAGCCTAACTCATAGCGGGAGTAGCAAACCTGAGAGCAACTGAGAATTTGGGCGATGTCTGTTTGTGTGAGATCGTGGTCTTCCCGAAGATCTCTGATTTTTTGGTACTGCATGGCGTACACTCCTGTTGTGTGATTTTTTGTTGTGTTCATGCAGTGAATGCAGGAAGTCTGCATTCCTGCGTTGATTTTATTATAGCACACTTTTTCTTGAAATGTGTGAAAATAAACCGAAATGGTTTAAAACTTTTTGTAAATTCTTTGAAATATACAGAAAAAACGGAACAGACAACGTATTTTGTCTGTTCCGCCCCTCCAATCCGATACGGTTTGCGGGAAGAAGAGCACATCAGTTTCTTGTTTTCGACGCGTATTCTTTTCGATACGTTCCCGGTGCCGTTCCGTAGTGTTTTCGGAAGGTTTTTATGAAATAGCTCAGGTCGTTAAATCCGCATTCCAAGGCAATCTCCGTAACGGATTTTTCCCCGTCCCGCAACTCTTCCGCCGCCCGTTCTACGCGGTAGTTGCTTAAATACTGAATGGGCGTTTTTCCCGTGATATTTTTAAAATATTCTCCAAAATAATTTTCACTCAGCTCCGCCGCATCTGCCAGATCTTTTAAGGAAATTTGTTCCCGAAAATGGTCCTGCAGATACAACACCGCCAAGTCGGAGGCCAAGCG
>JAZSJP010000093.1:0-2666 GCA_045534395.1 Eubacteriales bacterium
AAAAATTCCGGCTGATTGGCAAACAAGTCGTCAAAGTCCAGATCGGTGGCGGATACGTCTTCCGATTTTGCAAACAAATGATTGATGACCCAACTGCGCATAGGAGCGTTGACGTAATTTGCGTCAACGTAGACTCCGAGACCCGAAGAAAAGATCAACGCCAAAATCAGAGCGACGATGCTTCCGAAAAGACTGATGATCGAGCGGATCAATCCGCGACGAACTCCCAGAAAGATGCTGATGGCAAGAATTGCGACGATGACAAGGTCAAGAGTGGTACTGATTGCCAAATCCATAAAAAATCCTCCGTATGCGTATGTAATGTATAAATTTTATCAAGGAAGGGTGGACAGATCCAAGCGTTGGACGGAATCCTGTCCTAAAAGAAGGGAAATTTCCGGAGATACAAGAACTTTGGAATATCCGAGATTTGGTTGTTCCAACACCGTCTCTCCCGCAGAATCCAACACGAACAAATTGGTTTCGGTCAAGACGAAATAATAGTCTCGGAAGCAAGCGAGGGAAAGCAAGGTGGAGTATTCCCGATCAAACAAGGGGGTTCCCTTCTCCGAAATCCCCTGTACCAAGATCGTTCCCGTAGGGGTCTGATAGGAAATCATGGATCCCAGGGAGCTTTGGAAATACCGACCGGGAGACGGCTCGGGATACGTAAGGGTCGACGTAACGGTTTCTCCGTCAAAGATCTGAATTCCGGAAGCCGTCAGCATTTCCACGGCTCCGTCTTCTTTTTCCGACAATGCCAGAGGGAAGGTATCCGTAGCAGTAACTACGGTTTCCGCCGCAGGCTTTTTAAATTGGAACACCGTAAATACCGTATGAGTCTTTTCCCGTTCGGGTTTCACGGAAACGATGGTAAGACGGTTCTTTCCCGTAAAGAAGGTGTCGATGAGATAACTGTCGGAATTCCAGCGGGAAAGGTCTGTCCCGCTTTTATTATACACGGTGACACAGCCTTTATATTCGGTGCGTTCGGCGGCAATGGCAAAATATCCGTCGTCACAAACGGCGCCGTTAATAATATCGGAACTTTCCGTACCGGAGCAAAGGATCCGAAAACTGTTCATCAAGCTCCAAGAAGTTCCGCCGCGGTCAAAACACAGAATGTACTTTCCGCAGACCTTCATCACCGGTTGCTTGTACTGCAACGTATGGGTGGAATAAATATTGCCATCCACACCGCAAAGGGAAATTCCGTTTCGGGTCAAAACAGCATATCCGTCCTGAAACAGTTGAAAATCCACCGCCGTATCACTGTCGTATCTCAGGGTATCGTCATCTCCCCCAAGAGCATAAATAACGTTGGAGCGAAGACGCATCAACCGATCCACCGTCAGATACGAAGAATTGATAACAAGAGCGACGACTATGTATAAGATCAGCGTTAATACCAAGGCACCTCGGACGAGATCCAACCGTCGGACGGTCTTTTTCGTTTCGTTGTTCACAGCGTCACTCCTTTCCGTGATATTCCACCCGATTTAAATAAAGACCGTGGGCGGGGGCGGTCATGCCGGCACGGGAACGATCCCGAGCGGACAAGATATTCCGGACGTCTTCCGGGGTATAGCGGCGAGGAACGTCCAACAGAGTTCCCACCATAATACGAACCATGTTATACAAAAATCCGTCGGCGGAAACGAAGAAATCCAAATAATCATCGTTTTGTTCAAAATGGGCGTCGAATATCGTGCGGGTACAATCCTCGATCTTACTGCCCGACGCCATAAAGGAACGGAAATCGTGGGTTCCGCACAAGGTTGCGGCGGCTTGGTTCAATAAGGTTAAATCGTATTCTCCCGGACGATGCCACGCGCGTCCTTCCGCAAAGGGAGAACGGACGGGAGAAGTCAAAATTCGATAACGGTACTCTTTTTTGATTACGTCATACCGAGCGTGAAAATCTTCGGCGACGGTTTCGGCGGAATGGACGGAAATATCGTCGGGAAGATTGGCGTTTAACGCACAAATCAGTTTGTCACAGGGCAGTTGACCGGGTACCGAAAAGGAGACGCAGAAATCCAACGCGTGCACTCCGGAATCGGTACGGCTGCAACCGGAAAACTCCGAAACCTCTCCGAAAATCTTCCGAACGGCGTCCATGACGCACCCTTGTACCGATAGACCGTTTTTTTGAGTCTGCCAGCCGCAATAGGCAGTGCCGACGAAGGAAAGGCGAATCAGATATTTCATAGCCCGATCCCCCGCAGTAAAACCACGTGATTCAAGACCAACGTTCCCCCCAGCACGGCGACGCAAAAACACAGCGCCGTCAGATCCCGCCAAGAAAAACGGTATTCCACAAATCGGGTTCTACCCTTAAAATCCCCGTCGTAACACCGGCATTCCATGGCAACCGCCAATTCCTCGGCGCGGCGGAAGGCAGAGACAAACAGGGGAATCAAAATGGGGATCATCGCTTTTGCCCGGCGGACCAAACTTCCGCTTTCAAAATCCGCACCCCGGGCTTTTTGGGCGTTCATGATTTTTTCGGTTTCCTCCAAAAGGGTGGGGATAAACCGTAAAGCGATGGTCATCATCATGGCAAAATCATGGACCGGGACGCGCAGATACGTCAAAGGGAACATGAGACGTTCCAATCCCCCGGTAAGGAGTAACGGAAAGTCGGAGGCCAAGCGGTCTTAGGA
>JAZSJP010000125.1:0-16399 GCA_045534395.1 Eubacteriales bacterium
TCTCCCGACTTTACCGTCATGGACGAAACCGAATTGGCGGTCTTGCGTTCCGGGGTGCTTCAGCGCCAGATGGAAGAATATTATCGCGCTTTGCCCCAAGGGTTTCGGGAATTTGAAGCGCTGTTCGGGGGCGAAACCGACGGACGTGCCATGGAAAAGATTTTGGACACCGTGGCGTATAAAATCGAGACCTTTCCCTTTGGCGATCAATGGTTGGAGCGCCAAAAATCCCGTCTTTCGGGCAGTCAAGGCTGGTGCACGGCTCTTTGCGCCTTATTGCAACCTATTTTTGAAGAATATCGGCAGATTTTTCGGCAGATTACAGATGCCGCCCCCTTTTCCAATATGGAAACGGTGTTGGAAGATTTTCGCCTGTTGGACGACCTTTGCCATGCGCTGTCTCAGGAAAATTGGGACGAAGTTTGCCGTCGAGTCAAGGGTCATTTGTTTTCAACGGCACCACAGGTGCGCAAAGGTGCGCCCACGGAAGCCTATCTTTATCGAGAATATCGCGGCCGTCTCAAGGATTTTTTGACGGAAGAAGTGTTCTGTCTTTCTTCCCAACAATGCGAAAAAGACTTGGCGACCTTGCGTCCCGGCATGGAATTTTTGTTGGACGCCGTAGGACGGTTCCGCCGCGACGTTTTGGAAGAAATGCACCGTCGCAGTGCCTATTCCTTCTCTGCTTTGGCGGAAATGGCGTTGAAACTGACCGTTTCGGATTATTGCTACGACACGGGCGCTTTTACCCCATCTTTCATCGCTCTGGAAGAGCAAAAGGCGTATGACGAGGTCTTGATTGACGAATATCAGGACGTCAACGACCTTCAGGATTTGTTCTTCCGCGCCGTGACCTGTAACAACTGCTTCGCCGTGGGCGACGTCAAGCAGAGCATTTACGGGTTCCGCGGTGCCAACGCCCACAATTTCTTGCGAAAAAAAGAGACCTGTAAGGTCATCGCTCTCAATAAAAACTTCCGAAGCCGCAAGGGAATTTTGGACTTCGTCAATTTCCTGTGTCGCGGACTGTTTTCTCCCGCCGTGGGCGGCTTTGTCTACGACGAAGGCGAGATGCTTTTTGCTGGACGGCAATCCGATGCCGCAATCCCCTATCCCGGGAATTACGCCGATACCTTGCCCGTGTTTGACGGAGCACCTCTTCCCAAGGCGGAAGAGATCGAGCCTGACGCGGAATTGTTGCTGATTCCCACGGCGGGACGCTTGGGAGAATCCCACTACGTGGAAGAAGCCCATCTGTGCGCCAAGTTGATTCGGGACGCCGTGGAAGGCGGTGCTACGGTCTTTGACAAAAATTTAAACGCACCCCGCCCCATGCGGTATTCCGACGTGGCGATTTTGATGCGCAAAATGAAATCCGCACCTTTGTACGAAGCGGCGTTTCGGGAATGGGGAATTCCTCTGCTTTCGTCGGACGGAGAATCTTTTTTGGATTCCCCCGAAGTCTGCGGAATTCTTGCCTTTTTGCAAGCGGTAGACGATCCTTGGGACGACATGGCACTCTTCGTGACCCTGACGGGGAGCGTCTTTTCCATGACGCCGCAGCAGGTGGCACAACTTCGTTTAAAAGAGCCGAAAAAGGCTTTGTGGGAAGGGCTTTTGTCCTGTGCCGCCGAGGATGAAGATTGCGCAAACGCCGTTAAAACCTTAGAAAAATTCCGCATTCTTGCGGAAAATCTTCCCATTCCAAAATTGTTGTGGGAGATTTATACCACCACCGATTATCTTGCTTTGGAATCGGCGCAAGGCCCCTCTGCCCGAAGCAATTTGATGAAATTTTACGCTTTCGCTTGCCGCTATTCCCGCAGCGACGGTCTTTTCGGCTTCTTGGAATTTTCCAACCGAGCCAAAGCCTCGGGCAAGGTGCGGGAATCGGGCACCGCCCCCGAGGGGGATTTCGTCCGCCTGATGACGGTGCACAAATCCAAGGGATTGGAATACGCATGGTGCATCTTCCCCGAAATCGAGCGCCTGTTCAAAGTCGACCGAGACAACGTTCGTGTGGACGGTGTCTTCGGCGTTGCCCCCAAGGTGAAAAACGAGGCGGAAACGGCGGAATACACCACCTTGATGCGGGAATTTATCGGGTATCGAACCAATCTTTCGGATATTTCCGAGGAATTGCGGATTTTGTACGTTGCCCTGACCCGTGCAAGGGACCGGCTGACGGTCATCGGACGGTGCTCCGACAAATTGGAGAAATTGGACGTCCACGGACTTCATTCCCACAAGGGTGCCGTGCGGCGCATCGACCTGATGGAAATGAACTCCTTCCGCACGCCCATCTTCGACCGTGCCGTTGCCCACCCCGATGCAAAAATTCTCCAAACTCCGTGGTTGGAGCCGGAACCCGAGGAAGGGCGCCTGAGAGCGTCTTTCGCGGCTGTCCCCGACAGGGTGATTCCCGTGCGAAAACAGGAAAAAACCTATTGCGGCCTTTCGGAAGAAGAGTTGGCGAGACGCTTTTCCTTCGTTTACGACGGACGGTTATCGTCGGTTCCCGCTAAGGTTTCCGTGACGGAACTTGCCAAGGCGGACGCCGACCCCGATTCCGCCTTGCTTCTTGCGGAGCCACCCCTTTCCAAGCCGCGGTTTTTGGATGAATCGTCCCTGACCGCCGCGGAAGTAGGCACCGCGTTGCATCTTTACTGTCAATTTGCCGACTTTGACCGCCCCGTGGAAGACGAAATTGCCCGGCTTACGGCATCGGGACATTTAACGGAACACACCGCCGCCGCTTTGGACAGAATCGCTCTGAATGCCTTTTTGGAAAGCGATTTGATGCAGACGTTGAAATCGTCCTTGGGATATGAACGCGAGGTGCGGTTCACCTGTACCATTCCCGTTTCGTATTATTCCGGCAATCCGGGGGACGACGGCGAAATGCTTATGCAGGGCGCCATGGATTTGTTGTGCGAGACCGACGAAGGCTATCTCATCGTGGATTTCAAGTCCGACCGCGCTGACGAAGGCGAATTACTCCGCCGGTATTCTCGTCAACTGAATTTGTACGCCGCCGCCGTGCGCCGTCTCTACGACAAGCCGGTCTTGGGGTGCAAGATTTGGTCGTTTGTTCTGAAAAAAGCCATTGACGTAAAGGAAGAAGAATTGTAATGGAATTACGCCTTTATTTGCCTCAATACAACGAATTGCTCTTCCGGGAGCAGTTGTTGTCCGACCCCGAAACCATGCGGTTTAACCGCTTTAAAGAAGAATCTCCCGGCTACGACCCCAAGACGGGGTGCATTGACTTTCCTCGACGGGATTGGGCATTGTGGTATGAATTTTGGATGAATCGGGAGCCGGAAAATTTCTACGCCGTGGTCGCTGACGGACGCACCCCCATCGGGGAAGTTTCTTGGTTCTTTGACGGAACGGATTACAAGGTTGGTATCATTCTTTTGGCAAAATACCGTTGCAAAGGATACGCCGCCCCCGCTCTGCGTCTCTTGGTCGACCGCGCCTTTGAACACGAAACGGTTCCCGCTCTGTCCGTGACCCTTTCCACGGCAAATACCGCCGCCGTTAAGGCCTTTTCCGCCGCCGGCTTTCGCCGTGCCCGAAAAGGCGGCGGCACCTGCGACTTTACCCTTGCTCGACAGGAATGGGAAGGATGGAAGTAATCCCCTTGATTCCTCGGAAGAAGTTTGCCGCAGTACGTAATCGCACAAAAAAGGACAGAGAATTTTCTCTGTCCTTTGTTTTTTTGTTCCGTTAGTTTTCCCGTTTGTCACCCCAGAAGAACAGGGCGACGGTGCCGGGGCCGGTGTGGCTTCCGATGGTGGTACCGATGTCGTAGATTTCTACCTTACCTTGTAGTTTGGGGAAGCGGGATTCCACCAAATCCGCCACGGCGCGGGCGTCGTCATAGCAAGCGGAGTGGCACATATAACATTTTCCGCTGTAGTCTAATTTGTCCTCTGCCGATTCTTCCATGCGGGCAACGATTTCGGCGATGACCTTCTTTTTGCCCATACACTTTTTGCGGGGAATCAGGTGTCCTTCGTTGTCCACGTTCAGCAGGGGGCAAATGTTCAAAACGCCGCCTACGAATCCCGAAGCCTTGGAAACCCGGCCGCCCTTGACGAAAAAGGTGAGGTCGGTGGTGAAGAACCAATGGTGCATCTTCAATTTGTTCTCTTCCGTCCAATCTTTCAGCTGATCCATGGTGTATCCTTCGTCACGAAGATCCGCCAATTTATCCATCAAAAGTCCGTAACCCGAAGCGGCGGCAAGGGAGTCGATTACTTCCACGCGGCGGTTGGGGAACTGTTCCATTGCCATTTCTGCGGCAATGCGTGCCGATTGCACCGAGCCCGAAAGCCCCGAGGAAAGGGAAACGTGGAAAATATCCTTTCCCTGTTCCAAAAATTCCGTAAAGTACGCCAAATATTCCGTGGCGTTGATTTGAGACGTGCGGGTCTCCGCGCCGTCGGTCATTGCCTTGTAGAAATCGGGGAAGGAAACGGTCTGTCCCAGATCATCGGGATATTGGGTTCCGTCTAAAAAGTAATGAAAACAAATGTATCGGATGTTACGATCTTCAAAATGTTCCTTGGTCATATCTGCCGTAGAACAACAACTCAGTACGTATTCGCTCATGTAAGATCTCCTGTTCGTAATGTATATGTACCATTCTACCCGATTTTGAAGGAAAAATCAACCTACCTTCTTTGATTTTTGTTCTACCGTTGAAAATGGGCTTGGTAGAGGTAAAATTTGGGATTCTACCGATGGGAGAGCCTTGACAATGGAGATTTTTTATGATATAATAAGGAAAAGGAGCATTTTAAGGTTGAAATAATTCTTTGGATTTTTTACTCTTTTTTGCTCCGGGAGAGTCCGTTGACGGTTTTCGGCAACCTTCGAGGGAGAAAAAGAAAGTCGTTTTTTGGAACTCTACTCACAGTAGAATCCCCGAAAGGAGAGTTTATGGAAGATTTAAAACCCGTCTTTGCGGGAAACTTGACGGCACTTCGAAAAAAGAAGGGTTGGACGCAATTAGAGTTGGCGGAACGGCTGAATTATTCGGACAAAGCCGTCTCCAAGTGGGAGCGCGGGGAGTCGTTGCCCGACGTCACCATTCTTAAACAGATCTCCGAGTTGTTTGAAGTGACGGTGGATTATCTTTTGGTGCGAGATCACGAATCGGGAACGGTACCCGTTTCCAAGCGGAAGCGTCGCAACCGTGCCATGATTACGGGGATTTCGGCAGTGACCGTTTGGTTGATTGCCTCTATCGTTTATTTTTCTCTGGGTTTCGTTCAGTCGGTTCCCACGTGGTCGTGGGTGGTCTTTCTGGCGGCGGTGCCCGTGTGTTGCATCGTTCTTTTGGTTTTCAGCGCTCTGTGGTGGGGAAAACGTTGGTTGTTTACTACGGTTTCGGTGCTGATTTGGTCTCTTTTGACCTGCGCCTATTTCACCGTATATCTTGCGGCAGGCTTGAATATTTGGCTGATTTTCGTCATCGGAATTCCCGCACAGGTCATCGTTTTTCTGTGGGCAGGTATGAAAAGTTAAGAACAACGCAAAATATGTTAGAACAACGGAAAGGGGTTTGCTATGGCGGTTCGGTTGAATGAAAACAAAGAGATCGTTGCTCAAATTAAAGCGGGATTAAAAGAAAAGGGCGGATATTGCCCCTGTCGGCTGGCGCGCACGGAAGAAAACAAGTGTATGTGCAAAGAATTTCGGGATCAGATTGCAGATCCGAATTTTGAAGGGTACTGTCACTGCCTTTTGTATTACAAATCCAAGGATTGAGAGGAAAAAGAATATGGTACAGACGATAACGAAAGAAAATTACAATCAGTTGGTTGTTGACGGGGATAAGCCGGTGTTGTTGGACTTTTGGGCAACGTGGTGCGGTCCCTGTCGCATGATGGCACCCACCGTAGACGAGATCGCCGAAGAAAATCCCGACCTTTTGGTGGGGAAAGTCAACGTGGACGAGGAGCCGGAATTGGCACAGTTGTTCGGCATCACGTCGATTCCCACCTTGGTGGCGCTGGAAAAGGGCGTCGTTTTGGGACAGACCGTGGGATTGCAGTCCAAGGATGCGGTCTTGGCGTTGTTGAAATAAGAAAAGACCGAAGAATTTGGTTTTTTTGTAAGGAAATTTATGGAAAAGAGCAAGTTTTTGTGAGGTGTACGGCATTTACTTTTCTTTGATTTATAATAAAGAAAAAGCATACATGCAACGACAGGAGGATACATGAGATTTTTGGACACGGCGGTAAAATTGAAGGCCCTTTTGGATCTGTTCCGTAAAAACGGAAGGGCATCGGAAGATTCGGAGAAAAAGACCAAGCGCTGGGGGGTAATTTTGACCGTAGCCTTGTCTTTGGTGGTTTTGGTTGTGGGCGCGGCGTTTTTGATTCGCAAACTGAAGCAGCGGCGTCTGGAAAAAGAGGCAAAACAGGCGTTGGAAGATTATTATTCCACCGAATTTGACGCCGACGAATATGCCGACGAAGACGAAGAAGCGTAAATACGTGACGTGAATTTCAAAAACTTTGAGCGCACCGCAAAACCCGGAGCGTCTTTCTATCGGGAGATTATTGAAAGCAACGGCGTCAGCGCCGAGTTGATCAAAAAGTATCTCAAAGAAATGCCTTCTCTGACGAGATAAAGCGTATAAAAAAGAGAGATTCCCCCGTTTTCGGGGGAATCGTTGTTTATATCAAGTTTATTTTCCAAGCCATTGTACCAAGGGGAACCATTCGGGTTTGATTAAAAAGGTCAGGGACGCGCCGATAATTGCCAACAACAGGACGATAATGGCAATTTCCCACCACAGAACTTTCTTTGTTCTTCCCCGACGGGGTTCTGCCGATTCGGGCTCGGGAATGGGAGCCTCTTCCGGCGCTTCCGCATCTGTAGCAAGGTCTTCTGCAAAGGGTTTTTCTTCCGGTGCAGGTTCGGGGATTTCGTCCATGGGTTTGGGATTTCGGATAATTTCCGCCAAAGGAACGCCGTAGACCTTGGCAAGGCGGTTCATTTGATCCAAGGACGGCGAGGTTTTTGCGCATTCCCACGCGCAAACCACTTCCGGAGTAACTTCCATGGCTTGTGCCAACTCTTCAATGGTCATGCGGTTGGCGCGTCTCAACAAAAACAAATTGCGGGCAAATTCAATGGGATTCATGGTTACTACCTCTTAACCCACGGCTCCGGAGGTCTCCGAAGACACGAAGGTGAAATATCCTTTCGTTTTGCTGTTTTTCAACGTGGTGGCATATTGCCGAACCTCAAAATCGGGGTCGTCTGCGTCGGACTTGTCCTGATAATGAACGGTAATGGTGTCGCCTTTGACTTCATAGGAGAGCATTTCGTAGCTTTGGGTGTCTGCAGGCGAGGGGGCGAAGGTTTTGGTGGCGGGGTCGTAGACCCGAACCTGTTCGGGGTTGAAGGGCGTATCGGGATAATAGATTTTCACTTTTTCCAACACCTTTTCCAAGGTGCGGGATTCTTCCGATTCGTCGCCGTCTACTTTGCGGTTTAAGGCTTCTACCGAGGACCAGACCGATGCCGAGGATAATTTCGACGGGTCGGAGAAAATCCCGAAGGAACAGGGGATGTAAGATTCAAACAAATAATCCGCCAACTGTTTCTGTTCGTCTGCCGTCAGTTGGGAGATGGGCGTTTGCCGAATATCGTGGGGGCGCTTGTCCGGGATAATGGTGTCGGTGTCGGAAGTCGTTGCCGACGACTTGTCCGTGGTTTGGGTGGAAGAAGAAACGCGGTGTTCCGAGGAATCGGAAGGGGTGTCGGGGAAATCAATGGGCAAAAAGGCACAACCTGCCAAGGAAAGTGCCAGCAGGGCAGAAATCAAAATACAAAAAAAGCGACGCATAAAAATTCTCCTTCCGCAATATACTTTTATTATACCTTATTTTTTCTCATTTGTCAACGAAAATTTTTCGACAGCGTATATTTTCCGTTTCAGTGGGAAAACTGTTGGCGAAAAGAAAACTCTTTTCGATTTTATACGACGGAGGTACTGTATGTCGTTACTTGACAAGCTCGCACTTTTGCTCGTCACCGTGGGAGCGCTGAATTGGGGAAGTATCGGACTGTTCGGCTTCGATTTCGTCTCCTGGCTTTTGGGAGGATCCGATTCGATTCTGACCAAAATCGTCTTCACCTTGGTGGGCATTGCCGGAATCTGGGCGGTCTCTCTGCTGTTTCGTCCCATGCGCCACGAAGTCAGCGACGCCCTCGACCGATAAGCAAAAGCGACGAAAAGACCGTATTTCTCATGGAGATACGGTCTTTTTTCTTGACTTTTTTTGCAATTCATGGTACAATAAAGAAAAAACGAAAGAGGATTTTGCTATGACACCGGAAGAAAAGGTCGTAGACCTGTTGGCGGAAGGCGTGTCTACTCTGCCGGAATTACAATCCGCCATGGAAGAAGACGGAATCGAGACCAAGGATTTGCAGACCATTTTAAGCGACCTGACGGAACAGGATTTTGCCGAAGTAACCAATCTTCACGGCAAGATCGTTCCCCGAGAGGGCGACCGTATCTTGGATTTCACCGGCTTGACCCTCGCATTAACCCCAGCCGGCGTCAAACGTTGGATGCTGGAAGAGGCAAAACGGGAGCAAAATTGAACATAGACGAAAAATTCCCCACGATCGTGGGGAATTTTTTAATCTTGCTCTTCTAACATTGCCTTGACGGTGGTTGTGATGATTCTACGGTTTTCGTCCGAAAGGAGTTCCAATTCTTTTATCAGGTCGGAAATGCGATAGTTGGGGGATTCCGTAGCCGCTTCGCAAACGAAATAGCCTAAGTCTTTTGTCAGAATTCCTGCCAGCGCCCCCAAGAGGTCAAGGCTGATTTTCGTAACGCCCCGTTCTACTTGGCTGACGTACCCCACCGAGACGTCCAAGGCTTCTGCCAACATCTCTTGGGTCATTCGTTTTTCTTTTCGCGCCTCTTTGATGCGGGAACCGATAAAGCGGTAATCGACTGTCATAATATCACCTCAGGGTTATTATAACAGTTATAACTTTAATTATGAAGATATCCATAGGTATAATTAAAGTTATTGCTATTGACTATAAAAACGATTTGTGCTATAATGAAGGAAGTGATTTGAAAAGAGGGAATAAAAATGACGGTTGCGTTTTTCGGTCATCGAGACACATTGCAGGGGACCGAGAAAAAATTGCAGGAAATATTAATATCCTTAATTGAGGACGGAGCAAGAGTTTTTTACGTGGGGAATGAGGGCAATTTTGACCGAATGGTGCAGCGGGAATTGGCTTTTTTATCAAAGCAATATTCAAATATACTTTGCCATATTGTTCTTGCGTATTTGCCTACGCAGAAATCGTCAGAAACTTTTTCTTTGGAAACAATTTATCCGGAAGGACTCGAAAAAGTTCCGCAGAAATTTGCGATTTGTAAGAGAAACGATTGGATTTTATCCCGTGTAGATACCGTCGTTACCCACGTTTTGTACCCCATGGGGAATTCTTATGAACTTAAATTAAATGCAGAGCGAAAAGGGAAAAAAGTAATCAATATCGTATGATTTTATAAAAAACGTCCCCCGAAATTTCGGGGGACGTTCTGTTGTATCGTTTAATAATCGTAGTCGAATTTTTTACAGTATTCCGCAATGTTTTCCACGGTGTCGTTGTGCCGTGCCTTTTCTGCGGCAAAGCCGATGAGGTGATTGCGAATGGAGTCTTCGATATCTGCGGCGCAAAATCCTTTGTAATCGCCCACGAGATAATCGTACAACTCGACGACGATTCCCAAATCTCCGCCGCCGTGACCGCCTTCGATGGATTCTTCGGTCTTTTGGACGTCGACATACTTGATTTGACGATCTTCAAAGGTGAAAAGGGTAATTTTCGTATCGCTGTGGTTTGCGTAAAGCTCGCCCTTGGTTCCGAAAATACGAATGTACCGTCCGCCTTGATTGAATGCGTTCATGGTGAGAGACGCAGTAACGCCCCCTTCAAATTCCATGTTGACGATCTGATGGTCCACCACGTTGTTTCCTGCGTAGAAGGCGCAATCGCCGAATCCCGTATTTTTCAGACCTTGAATGATATCTTCCTTGTCGGGGGTTGCGCTTTCCTTGGCGAAACCTCTTGCGCAGGCGTATTTCATAAAGTCTCTGCCGGCGTCGCCCAAATAAACCTTGTTTACGTCGTAGGGGCAGGTCTCCCGTGCGGGGCAATCGGTGCCGTAGCAACGCTTGGGTGCGCCCTCGGGTGCGTTTTCGGGTTTAAAGTAGGTCAATTCCCCGAAGGAAGAAACTTTTTTGCAGTCTTTATCCAAGAGCCATTGGATAATATCCAAGTCGTGGCAGCATTTTGCCAAAAGCATGGGAGTGGATTCTTGTTCGCTCTTCCAATCGCCACGGACGTAGCTATGGCTCTGGTGTATGTTTCCTACGGCTTCCACCGCCATGACCGACATGACGTCGCCGATGACTCCGTTCATCAGCAATTCTTTTACTTTTTTATAGAAGGGAGAATACCGCAAAACGTGGCAAACCAAGACCTTAACGCCCTTTTCCTTTGCCGCTTTGCAGATTTGAATACATTCTTCGGGAGTTTGTGCCACGGGTTTTTCCAACAAAAGGTCGTAACCTTTTTCAATTGCCATCAAGGCAGGTTCGGTGTGCATATTGTCTTGGGTGGCGATGACGGCAACGTCTGCCATCTTGGGTCTTGAGAGAAGGTCCTTGTAGTTGGAATAACAATTTTCTTCGGGGATGGGGAACCAGGTCTTGATCCGGTCTCTCCGAGCTTCAATGGGTTCTGATATCCCAACGATTTCGAATTTTTCCGCAAGCTCCTTCATGTGTTTTGCATACGCCGAGCCGCGGCTTCCTGCGCCGATGATGATAGCCGTAAGTTTTTTCATTTTCATTTCTCCTTTTTATTTTCGTTCGTTAAAGTTTTTGTAAGGTAGTAAACGTATCAACGATATTTCGCAATTCGCTTTCCTTGTTCTTTTTTCGCCATGCGGCGGAGTAATCGGCAATCCATTGGGAAACGTCCACCGTCACGGGAATGGGATAATTTGCCATTTTCGCCGTCAGTTGTGCCATGATTTCAAATCCCTTCACGGCAAGAACCATTTCCCGACGGTATTCGTCGTTGCCCCACGGGGTCTCCAACTTCTGCAACAGGTTTCGGCAGGTGTCGATGACGTAGCGGCAGTCGTCTTCCGTGGCTTTGGAAGAGACGGCTTCGCCGTCCAGGTACGTATAATATTCCCGAATGAAATTTTTCCATTTCAGGCGGTCGTATAGGTCGTTTAAGACCGAAAGCATTTCATACGCACCTTCCTTGCGGTACAAGAGCAGGTCTGCCGCTTGATGGAAGGCGTCGTCCGCTTTTGTCTGTGCCGACCAGGATTTTTCGGCGCCGAAAACGATGCCGTATTCCGCCAATTCGATGCTGGCGGGGTTTCCCAAATCCCCCCAATTGGTGTTGAGAACACCGATGGCACCGTGCTTGTACCCATATTCCGCCATTTTGGAAATGTTGGCTTCTTCGATGCGGGTCAGTTCGCTTAAAGAATCCCACGACCAAGTTCCGGGACAGACGATTTGGGGACGTCCCAATTCGGCGATTTTTGCCGTGGCGTCTTCTTTTGCGTCGGGGGAATATTCCCAATTCAAGAAAATGGTATCTTCCGGCAACTGCGTAATGGTTTCCGCGTGTTGCAACAAAATATCCGCCCACATCATGACTTTTTTGTTTTTGCTCTTCAGATGGGCAATGATTTTGTTGACAAAATCAACGTAGGTTTGACCGTTGTCGTTTGCGGTTAAAGGGTGATGCTTCAAATCAAAGGTCTCGTCTCCGCAAAGATTGAAGTAATCCGAGGTGAAATGGGGCATGAATTGATTGATGAGGCTCTGTACCAATTCGATGCTTCCTTCTTTGTTCGGGTCGATGGTATGATGACGCATCCGTTCCCAAAGAAAATTTTTGGGTGCTTCGTAATCCTGTAAAACCCGCAGGTGACTGTATTTTTGTTGTTGTAAAATTTCATACATATGCCCGAAGGTGGCAAGAGACGGAATGAATTCAATAAAGTTTTCTTGGCAGTATGCGTCCAATTCTTCCAATTCCGCACCGGTCAAATAGCCGAAACGTTCTTTAATCTCTTCGGTTTCTTTGAATTCAAAGGTGTGTTCCACGTACAACTGTAAAGAGTTCAGTTTGAAATACGCCATTTGGTCAATAAGATATTTGAGGGTTTCCACGGTGGGCACTTTGCCTCGGGTGACGTCGTGATACAAGCCGCGATAGGCAAAATCCGGCTTGTCCTCTATATGTACGCAGGGAATTTCATCGCCGTTGGCAAAAATCTGGCGCAAGGTCTGAAGGGCGTAAAAAGCACCGGCGGCGCTGTCCCCGACGATGGAAACGGTGTCGGGGGTAATATCCAGGGTGTAACCTTCCCCGTCCGTTCCCGCAAGTTTAATGGTGAGGGGTGCTCCCTTTTCGTCAAAAGGCAGGTTGGAAAGAACTTTGACCAACCGCCCGTCAAGGGCGTCGGAATTGTAATATATTGCGTTTTTTGTTAAGTGTCCGTTCCTTTGCGTCAGTACTTTACGGAAGGAATCAACTTTATCATTCTTTATAACCCCTTACGTCTTGATTTATTATTTATTTTATGCTATAATTATAGTAACATATCTTGCGGTCAATTTCAATAGGAGATATTGCTTATGAATAACAATATATTGCTCGATTCGTCTCACGCCGTTTACGAACCTCACGTTTACGCCGACCGGGAGTTGCCTTTTATTTTCCACAAGGATATTTATTTGCGCGGATGTCCGTGCAATTTGCATCGGAATCCGGAATTGTTGCTGATTTCTTCCGGAACGGGGAAGATTCGAAACGGGGACGAGTTCCTTGACGTTGCTGCGGGGGATATCGTTGCCATAACTCCGTATTCCTTGCACCACGTGGTCTCCGGTCTCAAGTTGGAAATGTACTGTTTAATCGTGGATACGGATTTTTGCGCGTCCAACCGATTGAATTTGGATCGCATCACCTTTCCTTCCTTGATTCGGGACGAAACATTGAGAGAGCGCTATCGTCGGGTGATCTCGGAATACGAAACCGCCGAATCCTTTGCCGTTGCGGGAATTCGGTGTGCGGTGTTGGATCTGATGTTGGATCTGTTCCGCCGCTTCGGACAACTCGGGGATCCTTTGTCGGAATCGAGACCGTCCTTTGAATTCGTCCGTAAGGCGATGGAATATATTAAAGAGCATCTGGGAGAAAAACTGACCGTTTCCGATATTGCTGCCAACGCCGGCTTCAGTAAATTCTATTTTCTTCGCCGCTTTCGGGAATGTACCGGCATGACGGTGGTGGAATACATCAATACGTTACGTTGCGAATCCGCCAAGGAATTGTTAAACAGCGGGCAATACAGCATCAAGCAAACGGCGTTGGCGTGCGGTTTTGAAAATTTTTCCTATTTTTCCAACGTATTTAAAAAATACACCGGCGTTCTTCCGTCGGAATATATCAAAAGACCGGAATCGAAATGATTCCGGTCTTGACGTTTAAGCGGCGCTTTTTTCCGTCGCCGAGCCGAGCATATTTTCAATAAAAATTCCGTAACCAGAGGTTGGGTCGTTGATCAAAACGTGGGTGACGGCGCCCACCAATTTTTCATTTTGAAAAATGGGACTTCCGCTCATGCCCTGAACGATGCCGCCCGTTTGCTCCAACAGCTGCGGGTCGGTGACTCGAAGAAGCATATTTTTCGTCTTCCCCCCAAAGGCACGGTAAATGCGCACGATCTCAATGGAATATTCCCGAATTCCTCCGTCGTCTAAGGTGCATCGAATTACGGCGTCGCCCTCCCGCACTTCGCTTTTCAGGGCGATGGGTACCGTTTCTCTTCCTTCGAAGGCTTTGGGGTCTAATTGTCCGAACAATCCCGTTTCCCGATTTTTCGTACAGATACCTAAAGGTGATGCGCCGAACATTCCTTGAAGTTCTCCCGGAGTGCCGCATTGACCTTTTCGTAAATTTGTGATTTGCGCCGGGTATAAATTCCCTTTTCCGACACAAAATAAAGTATCGGTATCGGGGTCGGAAATGCCGTGTCCCAAGCACCCGTATTCCCCGGAATCGGGTATGACGTACGTCAGCGTGCCGATGCCCGCGGTGGAATCTTTCACCAAAACGCCCAACTGCCAAGTGCCGTCTTGGTTTTTTTGCGGCGTTGCCGTGGTTTCACATTCCTTATTCCCTCGGCAATAGCGCAGAGTCACGGCGTTCCCCTGATTTTTTTGCAAAGCTTCCGCCATGGATTGATTGCCGTCAATGACCCATTCTCCCATGGCAACGATGCGGTCGCCTCGCTTTAACCCTGCCGCCCGCGCAGGATTGTCCCTGGATTCATCGGTAAATCCCAAAACGATAACTCCCTTTGACGTCAGCCGTACCGCAACGGCGTCGCCGCCGGGAATGACTTGAGTCACCGACGATAGGTCGTCTCGTGCCGCCGGCAGAGTTAAGGTTTGTTCTTGCGTTGCCGATGCTGACAACGGAACGGTCGACCCAACCGAAGCCGAGGCGTTTGCCGGCAAAAATTGTGCCAGCGCCATGGCTAAAAGCAACGCCGCAAAAAAACGAATTTTTTGCATATAATGGTATATGCCGCCTTGGTGCTGCATTGGTATCTCCTCCTTTCAAAAGACCGTCGTCGGCCTTTCTCTAACATTTTTTCTCGCCGCGAATAAAATATCCCTTCAGAATTTGTATGAGCGGGCAAAATCAGGAAGGAGACGTTTTTTCTTGAAAAATGTGCAATTTAACATAAAATCAAGAAAAGAAGAGGAATTTTTTGTATTATTTTTTGTGTTGACTTTTTTAAGTTTTCGTTGTATAATATAATTGTCGATATAGAATGAAAAAAGTATTTCTGTAACCTTAAATTTATACCGTACAGGAGAAACGAAAATGCTGAGCAAAACCGTAAAAGTAACCAATCCCGTTGGGTTGCACGCCCGTCCCGCTACCTATTTTACCCAGAAGGCAAACGAGTATAAGTCTTCCATCTCTGTGGAGAAGGACGACCGCCGCGTAAATGCAAAATCCTTGTTGGGCATTTTGTCTTTGGGCATTACCAAGGATACGGAGATCCAACTGATCGCCAACGGTGCCGACGAACAGGAAGCCATTGACGGTCTCGTAGCTCTGATTCAGAGCAATTTCGTCATGGAATAATGACCCGCGCGGAACTTTTAAAAAAAGCAAATGAATTACCGGATTCTCCCGGGGTGTATATTATGTATAACACCCCGGGGGAAGTTATATACGTGGGCAAAGCCGTCAAACTTTGCAATCGTGTAGCGTCCTATTTTCGCAACGTTCCTCACGAGCCGAAGGTAGAGCGCATGATTTCTCAAGTCCACCGGTTTTCGGTGATTTTATGTGAAAATGAATTGGACGCCCTCATCACCGAATGCAGTTTGATCAAGCGACATAATCCTTTTTATAATATTAAATTAAAAGACGGACACGGCTACCCTTTTATCTGCGTTTCCTTGGTAGACGGCTGTCCGAGGGTCAAGACTGAGTATTCCCGTCCTTCGGGGGCGCGGTGTTTCGGTCCTTTTGCTTATTTGCAAAACGTATCTCACATTGTGGCGCTGCTCAACACTGCTTACAAGCTCCCTTCTTGCAATTATAAGCCCCGCCGCAAGCCTTGTCTGGAATACGATATGGGGCGGTGCAACGGATTTTGTGCGGGGAAAGCCGAGCCTCAAGAGATGAAGAAAGCCTACGACGCCATCTGCGGAATTTTGGAAGGGAAGACCGATGCCATTGCCGGGGAATTGACCGCCGAAATGGAAGCGGCGGCAGAACGGTTGGATTTTGAAAGCGCCGCTCTGTTGCGGGATCGCCGCAACGCTTTGAGCATGATCTCCAAAAAGCAACGCCCCGTTCTTTCCCAAAACCGACACGCCGATTACGTCGGTTTCCGCACCGGAGAAAACCGTTGCTGCATTTTTCTCTTGCGGCTTCGCAACGGTTTCGTTGTGGGTGAGCGTTGTGACGTTTTCGAAGAGCCTTTTACCGAAGATTTGTTGCGTCAGTATTTGGAACGGTTTTATACGCAAGAAGAGCCGCCGCCGGGCAAAATCTATCTCCCCGCCGAGTATTCTTGGACGCCTTTGCTGAACCAATGGTTGAAGGGGAAACTTACCGTTCCCACCTTCGAGCAGGATCTTCGGATCCGAAATCTTGCCGACCGCAACGCCGGAGAGCGCATGCTTCAGTACGAAGGAAAAACCGCTCGGATTCAGCGTCAGCTGAGAGCTTTTTCCGAGTTTTCGGGATTGCACAATGTAGACTTGAT